>DASQXT010000349.1:0-17707 GCA_035639575.1 Geodermatophilus sp. | reverse complement strand
GTCACCGGGATGCCGATCGCCCGGCTGGCCCGGACGGCGGCCTGCGCGATCGCCGGGTGCAGGCGCTCGGTGACGTCCTCGATGGTGCCGCCGGTGTGCAGGTTCGCCGTCCGCCGGACCTGGACTCGCTCGCCCACCGGCGGGACGTCGTCCATGTCATAGCCGGACTCGGCGACCACCTCGGCGGTCGTGTCGTCGAGGGGGATGCTCGACTCGCCGCCGGTGGCCCGCTCGCGCCGGCGGCTGGTGCTGCGCACCAGCTCGGTGACGGGGGAGCGGCCGTCGCCGACCACCTCGGCGGGACGGCGCACCGCGGCGGCCACCACCTCGTGGTCGATGACGACGACCCGCAAGTCCTGGCCCTCGACGAGCTCCTCGACCAGCACGTCGGGGCAGTACTGCAGGGCCAGGCGCACCGCCCGGTCCAGCGCCGCCTCCTCGCGCACGCCGACGGTGATGCCGCGTCCCTGCTCCCCGCGGGCCGGCTTGACCACGATCTCGCCGCACTCGGCCAGCAGGGTGCGGGCGGCCGCCACGTCGTCCTCGGTGACGGTCGCGCCACGGGGGACGCGGACGCCGGCCCGCTCCATGATCCGCCGGGTGACCCGCTTGTCGTCGCAGCGGCTCATCGCCACCGCGCTGGTGAACTCCGACAGCGACTCACGGGTGAGCACGGTGCGCCCGCCCAGCGACAGCCGGATCTCGCCCCACTCGGCGTCGTTGACCTCGACGCGGATGCCGCGCTCGAGCGCCTCCTCGGCGATGAGCCGCGCGTAGGGGTTGAGCTCGGCCAGCCCCGGCGGGCGGGCCGCGAACAGCGGCGTGTTGATCGGGTTCTTCCGCTTCACGCACAGCGCCGGCACCCGGTGGAAGCCGAGCTTGCGGTACAGCGCGATCGCCCCGGTGTTGTCGTGCATGACGGAGAGGTCGAGGTAGGCGCGGCCGCGGCCGACGTAGCGCTCGGCCAGCACCCGCACCAGCGCCTCACCGGTGCCGGGCGGGGCGTCCTGCGCGTCGACGGCCAGGCACCACAGGCTGGCGCCGCCCTCCGGGTCGCCGAAGGCGAGCACGTGGTCGACGCCGGTGACCGTGCCGACGACCCGGCCGGTCCGCTGGTCCTCGGCCACCAGGTAGGTGAAGGTGCGGGTGCGGTGGTTGGCCCACATGGTGTCGGCGTCGCCGGTGACCATGCCGTTGCGGGTGTAGATGTCGTTGACCCGCTGCATCTCCTCCAGCGAGGTGACCGTGCGCACGAAGACGCCGCGGATCAGCTCGGCCCGCGGGCGGTAGCGGTAGAGGTCGAGCCGGTAGACGTAGCTGGGGTCGATGAACAGCTCGTCGGGCGCCATCCCGACCATCACGTGCGGGTCGCGCGGGTAGATGCAGATGTCGCGCCGGCCGCTCTCCTCCGAGCGCAGCGCCTTCACGATGCCCTCGAGGCTGGAGAAGGTCTGCCCGAAGACCAGCCGGCCCCACGCGAGATCGAGGACGACGTCGGAGGCCATCCCCTGCCGCTGGTGCTCGGAGACCTGCTGCCAGGGACGGCTGGTGGAGGGGGTGTCGGACACCGGGGGTCTGCGCCGGTGGCCCGCGATCCGGGGCACCTCAGACCCCGTGGGCCTGCAGCCAGAGCTCCAGCAGACCCAGCTGCCACAGCTTGTTGCCGCGCAGCGGGGTGAGCTCACCGTTCGGGTCGGCCAGCAGCCGGTCGACGTACTCGGGCCGGAACAGCCCGCGCTCGCGGGCGGCGTCGTCGGTCAGCGCGTCGCGCACCAGGTCGAGCACCTTGCCCTCGAGGTGGGTGATCGCCGGGACCGGGAAGTAGCCCTTGGGGCGGTCGATGACCTCCGGCGGGATGATCCGCCGCCCGATCGCCTTGAGCACGCCCTTGCCGCCGTCGGCCAGCTTCAGCTCCGGCGGGCACATCGCGGCCAGCTCGACCAGGTCGTGGTCGAGGAAGGGCACGCGGGCCTCCAGCCCCCACGCCATGGACATGTTGTCCACCCGCTTGACCGGGTCGTCGACAAGCATGACCTCGCTGTCCAGGCGCAGCGCGGCGTCCACGGCGGTGTCGGCGTGCGGCGCGGACATGTGCCGGCGGACGAACTCCAGGCTCGGGTCGCCGTCCACCGCGTAGCGGTCGGCCACGAGCCGGGCCATGTCAGTGGCATCGCGGTCGAAGAAGGCCCGCGCGTAGGTCTCCACCGCCCGCTCGCGGTCCACGCCCTGCAGCGGCGGGTACCAGTGGTAGCCGGCGAAGACCTCGTCGGCGCCCTGGCCGGACTGCACCACCCGGATCGACTGGCTGACCCGCTCGGAGAGCAGGTCGAAGGCGACGACGTCGTGGCTGACCATCGGCTCGGCCATCGCGTGGATGGCGTGGCCGAGCGCGGCGGCGAGCTCGTCGGAGGCGACCCGGATGCGGTGGTGGTCGGTGCCGAACCGCTCGGCGATGACGTCGGAGTACTGGAACTCGTCGCCCTCCCGGCCGCCGACGGCCTCGAAGCCGATCGAGTAGGTGGCCAGGCCGGTCTGCCCCTCCTGGGCGAGCAGGCCGACGATCAGGCTGGAGTCCAGGCCGCCGGAGAGCAGCACGCCGACGGGGATGTCGGCCACCAGCCGCCGCCGGACGGCGACCCGCAGCGCCTCCTCGATCGCGTCCTCCCAGTCGCGGGCGGACCAGGTCGCGTGCTCGGGGCGGCGCTCGTAGCGGGCCTCCCAGTAGCGGTGCTCGCGGGAGGTGCCGTCGGCCTCGACCACCCGCACGGTGGCCGGGGGCAGCTTGCGGACGCCGTTGACGATGGTCCGCGGCGCGGGGACGACGGCGTGCCAGGTGAGGTAGTGGTGCAGCGCGACCGGGTCGATGGAGGTGTCGACGTCCCCGGCCTGCAGCAGCGCCGGCAGGGACGAGGCGAAGCGCAGCCGGCCGGGCGTCTCGGCCAGGTAGAGCGGCTTGATGCCCAGCCGGTCGCGGGCGAGCACCGTGCGGCCGGTGTCGCGCTCGGTGATGACGAACGCGAACATGCCGTGCAGGTGCTCCACGACCGCGGTGCCCCAGTGGTGGTAGCCCTTGAGGATCACCTCGGTGTCCGAGGTGGAGAAGAAGCGGTAGCCGTGGCCCTCGAGCTCGGCGCGCAGTTCCTTGTAGTCGTAGATGCAGCCGTTGAAGACCGCGGTCAGGCCGAGCTCGTTGTCCACCATCGGCTGGCTGCCGGCCGGCGACAGGTCGATGACCGACAGCCGGCGGTGCCCGAAGGCCACCCGCCCGTTGCTCCAGGCACCCTGACCGTCCGGCCCGCGGGGGACCAGGCACTCGACCATCCGCGCCACGGCGGTGGTGTCGGCCAGGGAGCCGTCGAACCGGATCTCACCGGAGAGGCCGCACATGTGGGAATCCAACCCCACCCGCCGGGCCGACGCGACCGCCCACGGCCCATGTCACACCGATGCAACGCGGCCGCGTTCCACGTGGAACGGCGACGGCGTCGGAGGGCTCCGCGTCCGCTCCGGTCGGGGGTGTCAGGGTCCGTCGGCGGCCAGCGCGGCCACGACCTCCGCCGTCGCCGCGTCGGCCGGCAGGAAGGCCTCGATGCTCAGCTCCGCGAGGGTCACGTCGACGGCGGTGCCGAAGGTCGTGACGGTGCTGAGGAACGCCAGCTCCCGGCCGCCGGCCTCCAGCCGCAGGGGGACGGCGACGGCGTTCGTCCCACCGTGGCTGCGGCCGCCGGGGAGCGCCGCCAGCTCGTGCAGCAGCGTCCGCGTGCCGGGGTCGCCGGTGACGGCGAGCTCCCGGGCCAGCCGGCCGAGCACGTGGCCCCGCCACTCGGCGAGGTTGCGGATCCGGCGGGCCAGCCCGTCGGGGTGCAGGCCCAGCCGCAGCACGTTGACCGGTGGCTCGAGCAGGTGTGCTGCGACCCCACGGGTGAGCAGGTCGACGCCGGAGTTGGCGCTCACCAGGTCCCAGTGCCGGTCGACGGCGAGGGCCGGGTGCGGGGCGTGGGCGCACAGCACGGCGTCGACCGCGGCGCGGACCGGGGCCATCTCCGCGTCGTCGAGGGACCGGGCGCGGTACTCGGGTGCGTACCCGGCGCCGAGCAGCAGCTGGTTGCGCTCGCGCAGCGGCACGTCGAGCTGGGTGGCCAGCCGCAGCACCATCTCGCGGCTGGGGTTGGACCGACCGGTCTCCAGGAAGCTGATGTGCCGCGCGGAGACGTCGCTCTCGACGGCCAGGTCGAGCTGGCTGAGCCGGCGCCGGGTGCGCCACTGACGCAGCAACGGCCCGAAGGTGGAGCGGGTCGGGGTCGCCGTCACGGCCCGGACGCTACGGGCGCCCGGGGTGCCCGGCACCTACCTCGGAGGTAGGTGCCCATGACCTGCCGGGTCATCGACGGGCGGCCCCGCCCTCGCGCAGCCTCGGTCCAGGCCGGAGCCACCCGGGCGCCGACCGACAGCGAGGAGGACGCACCGTGCCCGAGGACATCACCACCCAGGTCCAGCGGTACATCGCCGCGTGGAACGAGACCGAGCCGCAGGCCCGCCGCCGGGCGGTCGCGGCGCTCTTCACCGAGGACGCCCGGTACGTCGACCCGCTGGTCGACGTCCGCGGGCACGACGGCATCGAGGCGGCGATCGGTGCGGTGCACGAGCAGTTCCCGCGCTGGGTCTTCCGGCTGACGGGACCGGTCGACGCCCACCACGACCAGGTGCGGTTCACCTGGAGCCTGGGTCCGGAGGGCGGGGAGCCGCCGGTGCTCGGCTCCGACGTGGCCGTCACCGACGGGGACGGCCGCTTCGACCGGGTCTGCGGCTTCCTCGACCGGGTCCCGCAGCAGTGAGCGGGTTCGGCTCCTACGCCGTCGCGCACCTCGAGACGGTGGCGTCGGGCCCCGAGATCGCCGAGTACCTGGCCCGGATCGACGCCACCCTCGAGCCCTTCGGGGGGCGGTTCCTGGTGCACGGCGCCCGGGCCGAGGTCGTCGAGGGCCCGTGGCAGGGCGACCTGGTGGTCATCGGCTTCCCGGACGCCGCCGGCGCCCGGGCCTGGTACTCGTCGGCGGCCTACCAGGAGATCGTGGGCCTGCGGACGGGGTCCAGCACCGGCTGGGCGGTCCTGGTGGAGGGCGTCACCGGGCCGCACCGCGCCACCGACGTCCTGGCGGCGCAGTCGTGACCGCGGGCGGCCCGGATCGACGGCCCGGACGTCGATCCGGGCGGCCCGTTCCGGCTGCTGAACCCTGAGACCCGTCCGGTGCGCATCCTCGGTCAGAAGGGCGGGTCGTCGGGCAGTGGGTCGTCGGGCAGTGGGTCGCCCCTCCCCGCCCGCGGGTCGGGCGGGGTGGTCGCCGGCGGTGGTCGCAGGCCGGGTGGCCGGGTGGTGCGGGTGACCCCTGACGGAGTGGTGACGGTGAGGACGCCGTCGTGGCTCATGGTGGACCGCCAGCCGCGGGCGAAGGTCTTGAGCCGGTGGTGACTGCGACACAGGCAGCAGAGGTTGGCGCAGTCGGTGGCCCCGCCGTGGGCGTGGGGGACGACGTGGTCGGCGTCGGCCCAGCCGACGCGCTGTCCGCAGTGGGGGAAGCGGCAGGTGCGGTCGCGGGTGTGGATGAAGGCCTGCTGGACAGGGGTCGGGTCGTGGCGGTCGACCTCGGCCGGCCGGTCCAGCACCGAGCACCCGCAGGTGCCGTCGGGGTGGTCGGGGCAACCGCGGCGGGCCAGACGGCGCAGCTGGTCGAGGGTCGCGGTGGCCCGGAGGGCGCCGTCGTCGTCGGTGAGCGCGAGGGTGACCGAGCCGCCCTCGAGGGTGCGGAGGCCGAGGGCGTCGAGTTGGGCGAGCAGCGCGCGGAGCCGGCCGATGGTGATGGGCAGGCCGTTGACCTCCGCGGGCTCGCCCGACCGGCCGGCCAGCGCCGACAGCGTGGCGACCAGCTGCAGGTGGGCGGTGACCGGCGGGCGGCCGGTGTCCCAGGGGCGCTGGACGAGGTCGGCGAGCACCGCGGCGCGCAGCTGGCCGATGGGGCGCGGGTCGCCGTCCGCCTTGAGCATGCGGGCCAGCTGGTCGACGACCTCGTGGCAGGCGGCCGCCACCGGCGCAGGCAGGTCGGCCGACAGCGCGCCCATCCCCTCCATCGGCGAGGGATGGCAGCGCACGTCGGCCTGCCGCTGCGCCTGTTGGCGCCGTTCGTCGACCGCGCCGGCGTCGGCCTCCAGCAGTGCCGCGAGCGCGCGCTTCCTCAACCTGCCGGTCGTCAGGGACGCCGCCTCGGGCAGCAGCCGGCCCTCGATGGCGCGGGCGACCGCCGGGGAGGTGTGCTCGAGGACGTCGACCAGGACCTTGGCCCGCGCCTCGTCGAGGGTGCCCGCGGCCATGGCCGCCCAGGTGGCGGGCAGGTGCGACCGGTACGTCCAGGCGCGGTGGGCGAGGTGGCCGGCCGTGCCGCGGCCGCAGTTGAGCACCATGGCCAGCTCCGCGGTGAAGAACTCCGACACCCCGGGCAGCTCGGTGTCCGGCGCCCACGAGCCCCTCACCCCCGGCGTGCCCGGCGCGGGATCGTCGTCAGCAGGGGTGTCGTCGGCCAGGCCGAGCACCAGCTCGGCCTCGTACGCCGCCTCCATCGCCTTGCGGGCGGCCACCCGCTGCAGCTCCGCGGCCTTCTGCTCGCGCGACAACAAGGCCACCGGCAACCGCCGGAACGGCGCAGGGCGGTCGACCAGGCAGCCGACGAGCGCACGCTCGACGGGCGACCCCGGACCCGCGACCTCCTGCACGACCCGAACATATGTCCGATCACCGACAGTTCTCGGAGACCGCGAGCCGGCCCCGCATGACGCCACGACCCACCAGAGGCTCGGGCAGCGCGAATGACAACGCTGCTCCTCCGCATGCGCACGACTTCCTCGCAGCCGCGCCGCCAGAGCCGGCCGGACGGCGGGTGCGGTCGGAGCGGGGGGCGCGTGCGTCGCACCGGGCGCTGGGCCTGGTGACCGAATCGAGGACCTCCGGGACCCGTGCAGTGGGCAGATCGGCGTGACGGAAGGGGCACAGGCGTCCCCGCGGACCTCCCGGACGAGCTCCGGCAGGTCCTCCGCTCGCCGCACTGTCGAGCGCGACGACCGCCCGTCGCGTGCCATCCACTCGACGACTGCCCGACCCGCGCCCCCGCCGGCGACGACGTACGAGCCGCCGTGCTCAGCCACGTCCCGTCCGAACGAGAGGGGCCGCGGTGCCCGTCCGTTCCACGTGGAACGGCGACCGGACGCCGGCGCGGAGGAGGGGAGCGACCCGTCGCCGCGCAGCCGGCACTTCCGGAGACGGTGGGACACCGGCACAGTGCTCGCCGGACGAGGCCGGCCGAGCCCGGAACGGCCAGGTGCGCGAACCCGACCACGGGGGGACCCATGCCGATCGCCACACCCCGCCGTCTCCGGCAGCGGATCGCCGCTGTCGTCTGTGCGGCGGCGACGTCCGCCGCCCTGCTCGCCGTCCCGCTCGGCGGTGTGGCGGCCGCCGCTCCGGCAGCGCCCACGGCAGCGCTCGCAGCTGCGGAACCCCCACCGGGCGGGGTGCCGGGCGTGCCGGTGCCGTCGATCACCTGGGCCGACGCGGGCGACGGCTACCAGCAGGCCGACGTCGACGTCCCGTACGACTACGCCGACCCGCAGGGCCGCACGTTCCGCCTGCACGCGGTGCGGCTGCCCGCGACGGACCCCGCGAACCGGATCGGCGTCCTGTTCGTCAACTTCGGCGGTCCGGGCGGACCCGCGGCGGCGACCGTGCGCGAGGTGGGCCGGGCCCTGGTCCCGCCCGAGGTGCTCGCGCGCTACGACCTGGTCGGCGTCGACCCGCGCGGGACCGGCCAGAGCCAGCCGGTGCAGTGCACGGGCAGCACCGCGGAGCAGGCCGCCCTGCCCTACGCCACGCTGGCCGAGTTCCCCACCGACCGGGTCCAGGAGGAGCAGGCGATCGCGCAGGTGCGCGCGTTCGCGGAGGAGTGCCGGGCACGCAACGGGGACCTGCTCGACCACGTCGGCACGCTGCAGTTCGCCCGCGACCTCGACGTGCTGCGCGCCGCGATGGGGGATGAGCGGATCAACCTGTACGGCCTGTCCTACGGCACCTTCCTGGGCCAGGTGGTCGCCAACACGTTCCCCACCCGCACCGGGGCCCTGGTGCTCGACAGCGTGGTGGACCCCGCCTGGGCCAGCGGTCCTCCGGGCACCATCAGCTGGATCCGCGAGGGCATTGCGACCGGCAGCACCGAGACCCTGGACCGGTTCTTCGAGCTGTGCGCGCAGGCGGGAGCGCCCCGGTGCGCGTTCGCCGCGGACGGGGATCCGGAGCAGGAGTACGCCGAGCTCGCCGCCCGGCTGCGGACCGCTCCGCTGCTGGTCCCGGTGCCCGGCCAGCCGGCGCAGTCGCTGACCTACTCGACGCTGGTCACGGTGACCGTGAGCCTGCTCTACGACGGGGCGGCGTGGCCGCTGCTCGGCCAGCTGCTGCAGGCGGCCCACAGCGGTGACGGTGCCGCCGTCGCCGCCGTCCTGGAGGGACTGCCGCAGCAGCCGACGCCGGAGGGCTACGCCAACTACCCCGACGCGAACGCCGCCATCACCTGCGGCGACACCGACAACCCGGACGACCCCTACCGCTACGGCGAGGTCGCACGCGACCTGGACGCCACGACCGCCCCCTACGTCGGCTCACGGTGGGCCTACGCCGGTTTGGTGTGTGCGCCGTGGTCCGGTCGCGCGACCGAGCGCCACACCGGCCCCTGGGACAGCCGGACCCGCAACCCGGTGCTCGTCGTCGGCAACCGGTACGACCCCGCCACGCCCTACCGCAACGCGGTGCTCGTGCACGACCTGCTGCCCAACAGCACCCTGCTGACCGTCGACGGGGTCGGGCACGGCGCGCTCGGCACGAGCTCCTGCGCGACCTCGCTCGTGTCCCAGTACCTGCTGACCGGGGCCACCCCGCCGGCGGGGACGGTGTGCACCCAGGACCGCGGGGCGTTCGACCCGGTGCCGGCGTCCGCCCTCGCCGGCGCCGTCCGGACGGGCGTGGCCGCCGGGTAGGCCACCGGCCCGACCCGCAGGGCCCAGCGCCCGGCACCGCGGGTCGGGTCACGACCAGGGGACGCCGATCCGCCTCCCTGCCAGCTCGTGGACCTCGACCTCGACGTCGAACACCTTGCGCAACAGCTCCGGCGTCATCAGCTCCGCCGTCGGGCCCTCGGCGACCAGCTGGCCCTCCCGCATCGCGACGATCCGGTCGGAGTAGCAGGAGGCCACGTTGACGTCGTGCACGACGAGGACGACGGTGCGGCCCAGCTCGTCGGCCATGCCGCGCAGCATCCGCATCATCTGGACGGCGTGCCGCATGTCGAGGTTGTTCAGCGGCTCGTCGAGCAGCACGTGGTCGGTGCCCTGGCACATCACCATCGCCACGTAGGCGCGCTGCCGCTGCCCGCCGGAGAGCTGGTCGAGGTGCCGGTCGGCCAGCGGGCCGAGCTCGAACCACGCCATGGCCTCGTCGACCAGGCGGTGGTCCTCCGCGGTCAGCCGACCGCCGGAGTGCGGGAAGCGGCCGAAGGCGACCAGCTCGCGCACGGTCAGCCGCACCGACATCGCGTTCTCCTGCCGGAGGACGGCCAGCCGGCGGGCCAGCACCGCGCCCGGCGTCGTCGCGACGTCCATCCCGTCGACGCGCACCCGGCCGCTGTCGGCCGGCAGCAGCCGGGCGGCGACCGACAGCAGCGTGGACTTGCCCGCGCCGTTGGCGCCGATCAGCGAGGTGATGCCACCGGTCGGGATGGTCAGCGAGACGTCGTCCAGCACGCGGACGCCGCCGTAGGACTTCGAGACGGACTCGATCTCGATCACTGGCTCTGCTCCCTCACTGACGAGGCTCTCGGATCAGGAGGGCGATGAAGACGATCCCGCCCACGAAGTTGACGACGACGCTGAGGCTGGAGTTGAAGCCGAACACCTGCTCGAGGACCAGCTGGCCGCCGACCAGGGCGAGCAGCCCCAGCAGGGCCGCACCGGGCAGCACCCAGGCGTGCCGATGGGTGCCCAGCAGCCGGCGGGCCAGGTTGGCCACCAGCAGACCCAGGAAGGTGATCGGCCCGACCAGCGCGGTCGCGACGGCGACGAGGACGGCGACGGCCAGCAGCGCCCGGTTGACCACCCGGCGGTGGTCGACGCCCAGGCCGACGGCGGTGTCCCGGCCCAGCGCGACGACGTCCAGCCGGGGGAGCAGCCGCCACACGCCCCCGGTGACCAGCGCGACGAGGACGGCCGACAGCCCCAGCATCTGCCGGTCGACGGAGGTGAAGCTGGCGAACAGCAGGTCCTGCAGGGTGAGGAACTCGTTGGGGTCGATCAGCCGGGAGACCAGCAGCGTGAGGCTGGTGAAGGTCGAGCCGAGCACCACGCCGAGGAGCACCAGGACGTACACGTCGCGCTCGGTGCGGCCGAACAGCGACCGGTGGAGGACGGCGCCGAACCCGATCAGCACGACGACCTCGACGGCGAAGCGCAGCCGCGGGTCGGTCGTGGTGACGGTGGCGGCGCCGAGGACGAACACCCCGACCGTCTGGACCAGCACGAACAGCCGGTCGAACCCCATGATCTCCGGGGTCAGGATCCGGTTGTGGGTGACCGTCTGGAACAGCACGGTGGAGACCGCGACCGCCACGGCGACGACCGCCATGGCGGCCAGCCGGCGCCCGCGCTGCTGCAGCGCGTAGTCCCAGGAGCCGGTGACGTCCACGGTGAGGAACGCGGCGACGGCGACGGCGGTCAGGGCGCCGAGGACGACGAGGGTGCGCCGGCGGCGGGTGGCCCGCTGCGGCGCGGTGAGCACGGCCGTCACCGGGTCGCCCGCGTCCGGGCGCGCAGCAGCAGCCAGATGAACAGCACGCCGCCGACGACCCCGCCGATCATGCCGACCGGCACCTCGTACGGGTACCGGACGGTGCGGGCCAGCACGTCGCAGACCAGCACGAACGCCGCCCCCGTCAGCGCGGTCACCGGGAGCACCCGGCGCAGGTTGTCGCCCATCGCCAGGGTCACCAGGTTGGGGACGACGAGGCCGAGGAAGGGGATCGACCCGACGCTCACCACGACGATCGCGGTGACGACCGAGGCGATGGCCAGGCCGACCATGACCACGCGGGTGTAGGCGACGCCGAGGTTGATCGCGAAGCTCTCGCCCATCCCCGCGACGGAGAACCGGTCGGCCCACAGGTAGGCGAGCACGGTGGCCGCCAGCACCAGCCAGAGCAGCTCGTAGCGGCCGGCCAGGACGCCGGAGAAGTCGCCGTTCATCCACACGTCCATCGACTGCAGCAGGTCGAAGCGGTAGGCCAGGAAGGTCGTCGCCGCGGTGACCACCCCGCCGAGCAGGATGCCGACCAGCGGGACCACCACGACGTCGGTGAGCACCATCCGCTGCAGCAGCCAGACGAACAGCGCGGTGCCGACCAGCGCGAACGCCACGCCGATCGTCATCTTGCCGAGCACCGAGGTCCCGCCGGAGAGCAGCGTCGCGACGACGATGCCCAGCCCCACCCACTCCGTCGTCCCGGCGGTCTGCGGGGAGACGAACCGGTTACGGGTCAGGTGCATCATCACCAGCCCGGCCACCGCCATCGCCGAGCCGGCGAGCAGGATCGCGACCAGCCGGGGGACGCGGCTGGTCCACAGCACCCGCGCCTGCGCCTCGTCGGGGTCGAGCAGGTCGGCCGGCGTCAGGTCGCCCACCCCGATGAACAGCGAGGCCGAGCCCGCCACCACGAGGGCGACCAGGGCGGCGGCGACGTGCCACCGCTGCACACCGCGGCGGCGCCGCACCCCGGTGGGTGCGGCGCCGCTGCGTCGTTCGTCGGTACGGGTCACCGGGGTCAGGCGACCGCCGTGGCGACTTCCTCGACCATCTGCTCGACCGACGGCAGACCGTTCGGCGCGATGTACCAGACGGACGAGTCGAGGTAGTGGACGTCGTCGCCCTGCCACGCCGTCGTCCCGCGGACCAGCTCGTTGTCGAGCACCTGCTGCGCGGCCTGACCGGACTCGCCGATGGCGGCGTCCCGGTCGAGCACCAGCAGGATGTCGGGGTCCTGCTCGGCGATGTACTCGAAGGAGACGGCGTCGCCGTGGTCGGCGGCGGTCAGCCCCTCGTCGGTGGGGGTCAGGCCCAGCTCGTCGTGGACCAGGCCGAAGCGGGTGTCGGGGCCGTAGGCGCTGACCTCGCCGGCGTTGGTCATCACGAACAGCGCGTCGCCGGCGCCCTCCGCGGCCGCCTTCACCTCGGCGACCCGCTGGTCCAGAGCGGCCAGCCGGTCGGCGACGGCGTCCTGCTGGCCGAAGACCTCCGCCAGGGTGGTCACCCGCTCCTCGAAGGAGGCCAGGAAGTCCTGGTTGTCGACGGTCAGGTCGATGGTGGGGGCGATCTCGGCGAGCTCGGGGTACACGGCAGCCGAGCGCCCGCCGACGACGATCAGGTCCGGCTCGAGGGCGTTGACCGCCTCGTAGTCCGGCTCGAACAGCGAGCCGACCTTGGCGTACTCGTCTCCCGAGTACTGCGCCAGCGACTCCGGGTAGGTGGCCTCCGGCACGCCGGCCACCTCGACGCCGAGGCTGTCCAGGGTCGAGAGCACGCCGACGTCGAAGACGACGACCTTCTGCGGGTCGACCGGGACGGCGGTCTCGCCCTGCGCGTGGGAGACGGTGAGCTCCTCGGACTCCGCGGCGGCCTCGGCGGTGGTGTCCTCCGCGCCGCCGCAGGCGCTGACGGCGAAGGCGGTCGCCACGGTGAGGGAGAAGGTGGCCAGCGGCCGGGCCTGCGTGCGCATCGGGCTCCTGTCGTACAGAGGTGAGGCTTGGCTAAGTGAGGCATGCCTAACCTGTCACACCCCCCGTTGCACGTGTCAACCGGGTCCAGGCGGGCAGGGGAGGGGCCATGGAGACACGCACACTGGGACGGCTGACCGTCTCGGCCCAGGGACTGGGCTGCATGGGGATGAGCGAGTTCTACGGCACCGGCGACCAGGCGGAGGCCGAGCGCACCATCCAGCGGGCGCTGGACCTCGGCGTCACCTTCCTCGACACCGCGGACATGTACGGCCCGTTCACCAACGAGCGGCTCGTCGGGAAGGCCATCGCCGGCCGGCGCGACGAGGTGGTGCTGGCCACCAAGTTCGGCAACGAGCGCGGCGAGGACGGCTCGTTCCTCGGCATCAACGGCCGGCCCGAGTACGTGCACCGCGCCTGCGACGCCTCGCTGCAGCGGCTCGGCGTCGACGTTCTCGACCTCTACTACCAGCACCGGGTCGACACCGCCGTCCCGGTCGAGGACACCTGGGGGGCGCTGCGAGAGCTGGTCGAGGGGGGCAAGGTGCGCCACGTCGGCATCTCCGAGGCCGCGCCCGAGACCATCCGCCGGGCGCACGCGGTGCAGCCGGTGACCGCCGTCCAGACCGAGTACTCGCTGTGGACCCGCGACCCCGAGGACGACGGCGTGCTGGCCACCTGCGCCGAGCTCGGCATCGGCTTCGTCGCCTACTCACCGATCGGCCGCGGCTTCCTCTCCGGCCGGATCCGCAGCCTCGACGACCTCGCGCCCGACGACTTCCGCCGGAACAACCCGCGCTTCCAGGGCGACAACTTCGCCAGGAACCTGGAGCTCGTCGACCGGGTCCGCGAGATCGCCGACGAGAAGGGCGTGACCGCCACCCAGCTCGCGCTGGCCTGGGTGATGGCGCAGAGCGACCGTGGGGGCTCCCCGGCCGGGGGTGGTGGGGCGGGGAGGCCTGTCATCGTGCCGATCCCCGGCACCAAGCGGGTGGCCTACCTCGAGGAGAACGCCGCGGCCGCCGACGTCCGGCTGACCGACGACGACCTGCGCCGGCTTGACGAGGCCGCGCCCGCCGGTGCCACGGCCGGGGACCGCTACCCGGACATGTCCACCGTGCACCGCTGAGGGAGGACCCCTGGAGGGCTGCCGTCCTCCTGCGCGGGAGGATGGCAACCGTGCCCGACACTGCCGCAGGGGGATCCACCCGGTGACCCTCCCGCTGGTGGTCGCGGTGACCGTCGCCGCCGGGCTCCTGGCCCTGGCCGGGGTCGCCTCCACCCTCGCCCGTCGGCGCATCGGCCTGCTGCACCTGTGGGGCGCAGGACTGCTGGAGGTGCTGCTGCTGGTGCAGGCGGCCCTCGCCGTCGTCGCCCTGCTGGGCGGGGAACGGCTGGCGGACACCCCGACCTTCCTCAGCTACCTGGTCGGCATCGTGCTGCTGCCCGTCGCCGGGGCGCTGTGGGCGCGGACGGAGCCGAGCCGCTGGGCGGGCACCGTGCTCGCCGTGGCGGCGGCGGCGGTGGGCGTGATGATCTGGCGGTTGCAGGAGCTGTGGGAGGCGACGGGTGGCTGAGACGACGGGCGACCGGTCGGGGACCGCCGGCGGGCCGGGTCGGGTGCTGGTCGCGGTGTACGCCGTCTTCGCGCTCGCCGCCGGCGCGCGGGCCGCCGTCCAGCTGTCGACCCGCTTCGCCGAGGCCCCGGTGGCCTACCTGCTGTCCGCGCTGGCCGCCGTCGTCTACGTCGTCGCCACCGTGGCCCTGGCCCGTGGGGGACGCCGGGTCGCCCTGGTCGCGATCAGCGTCGAGCTGGTCGGCGTCCTCGTCGTCGGCACGTTGTCGCTGGTGGACCGCGCCGCCTTCCCCGACGAGACGGTGTGGTCGGCGTACGGCCGCGGCTACCTGTTCATCCCGCTGGTGCTCCCGGTCGTCGGGCTGCTCTACCTGCGCCGCACCGCGAGAGGGCAGGGTCCACCGCTCCAGGGCGCGTGAGCGGCGGGACGGCGAGGTCCTCTCAGAAGTCCCCGCCGCCGAAGTCGCCGCCCCCGAAGTCGCCCCCGCCGCCCCAGTCACCGCCGTCGGCACCCGCGGCGAAGTCGCCGCCCGGGTCACCGCCGTAGTCGCCGCCGTCCGCGCCGGCGCCGTCCTCGTAGCCTTCGGCGTAGGCCTCCTCATCGCCGCCCCCGAACAGACCGCCGTCACCGAGGCCGGTGTCGAACAGCGCGTCGGCGACCGCCGTGCCGATGACCAGGCCGCCGACCGTGCCGAGCAGGCTGGCGCCCACGGTGCTGCCGAAGCTGGGCCCGCCGAAGCCGCGTCCGTAGCCGCCGCCGTACCCCGGGCCGTAGCCACCGCCGTACCCGGGGCCGTAGCCGCCGCCTCCGAAGCCGCCACCGAAGGCCCGCTCGAGCGTGCCGGGCTGGCGCACCTCCGCGCGGGTGGCGGCGCGGGCGAGCGAGCGCGGGTCGTCCGAGCGCGGCCGCTCCGACGAGGGCACCGCGGCGGCCAGCTGGACCAGCACCTCCTGCCGCTGCTGCGGCGTGAGCTGGGCGAAGGCCTCCGCGTGCGCCTCCTCGATCTTGTCCGGCGGCGCGGTGCGCAGCAGGTACCGGTAGCGCTCGATGGCCTGCTGGTCCGTCGGCGCCCCGCCCCGCGGCGTGGGCGACGCCTGGTAGCCGTCGTACTGCGGCGCGGCCTGCTCGTAGCCCGGGTCCTGGTACCCGTCCGAACGGCGGCGGCCGAAGAGCCGGTCGAGCAGTCCCATGGCGATCGTCTCCCTCCGGTCGGGGAACGGCGTACCCCGCCCGAGGGGTTCCCGCCGGGCCGCGTCCCACACCTGGGGGCGTGGACCCGCTGGTCAACGCCCCGGACCGTGGTGGCCGGGCCGCGCGGTGCGCGGTTAGGGTCGACACCGTGCCGGCCGAGCGGGACCGACCGCGGGACACCTCCCTCCTCCAGCGCCCCGACGGCGTGGTGGGCCGCGAGGAGGCCGGCATCATCAGCGCCGCCGCCGCGGTCGTCGAGCGCTCGGGCACCCGCACCGCGTCGTCCGCGCTGCCCGGCGTGCTGGCCGACGTCCCGGTGGCGGTGCTGCTCATCGACCGCGGCGCCGGGGCGGTCACCTACGCCAACAGCGCGGCGGTCGAGCTGGCCGGCAACGTCCGCCTCCCCGTCGACATCGACACCTGGGGCGCCTCCGTGGGCCTCACCGACCTGGGTGGCCAGCCCCTGGCCAGCACGTCCGGTCCGCTGTCGCTGGTCGCCCAGGGCCTGCCCGTCACCGGCGAGGCGGTGCGGATGGTGCCGGTCCGGACGGACGACGGCCGGCCCGACCAGACCACCGGCGACCGCACCGACCGGGTGCTGTGGGTCACCGGCTTCCCGCTGTCGCGGCCCGACGGCGACGAGCACCTGTCGCTGGTGGTCTTCCTCGAGGTCCAGGCCGGCGGGGGCGACGCCGCCGACGAGCAGCTGCAGGCGCTGCGGGAGCGGGCGGTCGTCGCCACGGACATCGCCTTCACGATCACCGACCCCCGCCAGCCGGACGACCCGCTGGTGTGGGTCAACCCCTCCTTCACCCGCATCACCGGCTACGGGTACGACGAGGTCGTCGGCCGCAACTGCCGCTTCCTGCAGGGGCCGGCGACCGACCCCGCGGCCGTCGCCGCGATCCGCACGGCGCTGCAGGAGCAGCGGGCGGTCACCACGACGCTGCTCAACCACCGCAAGGACGGCACCGCCTTCTGGAACCAGCTGTCGATCAGCCCGGTCTTCGACGGCGAGGGCCAGCTGGTCAGCTTCGTCGGCGTGCAGACCGACGTCACCGAGCGGGTCCGGGTGGAGCACGAGCGGGAGGCCGCCTTCGCCGCGGAGCAGGCCGCCCGCCAGGAGGCCGAGCTGGCCCGGGCGGCCGCCGAGCGGGCGCAGGCCGACGCCGAGCGGGCCCGCAGGGACGCCGAGCGCATCCAGGGTCGCCTCGCACTGATGGCCGAGGCCACGAGCACGCTGATCGCCACGCTGGACCTCTCCGACGTCCTCGACCGGCTGGCCCGGCTGTGCGTGCCGCTGCTCGCCGACTGGGTGTTCATCTCCCTGGTCGACGACACCGGGACCGTCCGCGAGACCGCCTCCCGGCACCGTGACGGCCTCGAGGAGGAGCTTCGGGTGCTGGCCACCCAGCACGCCCCGCACCTGCCGGAGGGCTCGCCGACCCGGCGCAGCCTCGCCGGTTCGCGGTCGGTGCTCGTCCAGGGGGCCGGCGCCGACCTCGACGGGCTGTTCACCTCCGAGGCCGCCCGCCAGGCCGCCGAGCGGCTCGGCACGGGGTCGCTGCTCGCCGTCCCCATGGTCGCCCGCCGGCGGACCCGCGGCGCCATCCTGCTGGCCCGCGCCGACACCGAGCGGCCCTTCGACCAGGAGGACGTCGACCTCGCCGAGGACCTCGTCCGCCGCGCCGCGCTGACCATGGACAACGTGCGCCTCTACCAGCAGGAGCACACCGTCGCCGACACGCTGCAGCGCTCACTGCTGCCCGAGCTGCCGGTCATCCCCGGCGTGGAGTCGGCCGCCCACTACGTCAGCGCCTCCACGGCGGCCGACGTGGGCGGGGACTTCTACGACCTGCTGCACCTGCCCGACGGGTCGATCGGCGTGGTGATCGGCGACGTCGTCGGCCACGACATCGCCGCCGCCGCGGCCATGGGCCACCTGCGCGGGCTGATCCGTGCCTGCGCCTGGGAGGCGTCCGACCCCGACCCCGGCGTCGTCCTGGCGCGGGTGGACCGGCTGGTGCAGGGCCTGGGCGTGGCCTCGATGGCCACGATGGTCTACGCCCGGGCGGTGCCCCCGGCGG
>DASQXT010000348.1:0-4608 GCA_035639575.1 Geodermatophilus sp. | reverse complement strand
CCCAGGCAGACCGGGCAGGTCTGGGTGTTGGGCTCGGCGCCGAAGGTGGTGGCGCAGCCGCAGAACATCTTCGACGCGGTGCCCAGCTCGACGTGGGTCTCCAGGCCGATGACCGGCTCGTATCGGGTGAGGAGCTCGTCGTAGTCCACGAGGCGGTCTGTGCCGTGGGACGACGGGGCCTGCGCGGTGGTCATGAGGGGTCGTTCTCCTTGCGGACGGAGCGGCCGGTCAGCACGGCGCCGACGGCGGTGAGCACGCCCAGGACGAGGAAGACGGCGAAGAAGGCCTCGCCGGTGAGGATCCAGCCGACCAGGCCCACGAGGACGACGAACACGGTGAGGCCCCACGCGGCCTTGAGCGCACCGTTCACGCTTCCTCCTCGCCGGCGCTCGTCGGCCGGGTGAACGTGGTTGCTGTGCTCACACGTGAGCTCGCACGCTCGCTCACAGGGCAGCCTCCGTCCGGCTGGTGAGCTGGTCGAGGAACCGGGAGCCGCGGGCGGTGTCCAGCGCCGCCTCGACCGCGGCGGCGACCCGGTAGCAGCGGTCGTCGGCCAGGGCCGGGGCCATGACCTGGAAGCCGACCGGCAGCCCCTCGGACAGCCCGCACGGCACGGAGATCGCCGGCAGCCCGGCGAGGCTGGCCGGTAGGGTGCACAGGTCGGCGGCGTACATCGCCAGCGGGTCGTCGACGCGCGCGCCGATCGGCCAGGCGACCGTCGGGCTGGTCGGGCTCACCAGCACGTCGACGTCGCCGAACGCGGCGGTGAAGTCGCGGGTGATCAGCGTGCGGACCTTCTGCGCCTGCCCGTAGTAGGCGTCGTAGTAGCCGGCCGACAGGGCGTAGGTGCCCAGCACGATCCGCCGCTTCACCTCGGGGCCGAAGCCCTGCTCGCGGGTCAGCGACATGACCTCCTCGAGGGAGCGGCTGCCGTCGTCCCCCACCCGCAGGCCGAAGCGCATGCCCTCGAAGCGGGCCAGGTTGGACGACGCCTCGCTCGGGGCGATCAGGTAGTAGGCCGGCAGCGCCAGGTCGAACGCCGGGCAGGACACCTCGCGCACCTCGGCGCCCATGCCCGCCAGCAGCTCGACGGTCTCCCGCACGCGGTCCAGGACGCCGGTGTCGTAGCCCTCGGTGTGCCCGTCGCCGCCGAGCTCGCGGACGACGCCCACGCGCAGGCCGGCCAGCTCGCCGCGCGCCCCCTCCTGCACGGCCTTCGTCAGCACCGGCGCGGGGGCGTCGATGCTGGTCGAGTCGCACCGGTCGTGCCCGCCGATCGCCTCGTGCAGGACGGCGGCGTCGAGCACGGTGCGCGCCATCGGGCCGGCCTGGTCGAGGCTGGAGGAGAACGCGATCAGGCCGTAGCGGGAGACCGCGCCGTAGGTCGGCTTGTGTCCGACCAGCCCGGTCAGCGCCGCCGGCTGGCGGATCGAGCCGCCGGTGTCGGTGCCCAGCGCCCACGGGGCCAGCGCGCCGGCGACCGCCGCCGAGGACCCGCCCGAGGAGCCGCCGGGGATCCGGTCGGTGTCCCACGGGTTGCGCGTCGGGCGGTAGGCGGAGTTCTCGGTGGAGGAGCCCATCGCGAACTCGTCCATGTTGGTCTTGCCGAGCAGCACCGTGCCGGCCGCCTTGAGTCTCGCTGCGACGGTCGCGTCGTACGGCGGGCGCCAGCCCTCGAGGATCTTCGAGCCACTGGTCGTGGGCACGCCCTCGGTGACGAAGACGTCCTTGAGCGCCACCGGCAGACCGGCCAGCGGGCCGAGCTGCTCACCCGCGGCCCGGGCGACGTCGACCTCGGCGGCGCGGGCCAGCGCGGCCTCGGCGTCGACGTGCAGGTAGGCGCCGAGGACGTCGTCGTGCGCGGCGATCCGGTCGAGGTAGGCCTGCGTCAGCTCCACCGAGCTGGTCTCGCCGGCCGCCAGCCGACGGCCGAGCTCGACGACGTCCAGGGTCGTCAGGTCGGTGTCCATGGGAGTGCTCACTCCTCCTCCCCCAGGATCTGCGGCACGCGGAAGCGGTCGTCCTCGGCCGCCGGGGCCTCCGCGAGGACGACGTCCCGCGGCAGGCTCGGGGTGACGACGTCCTCGCGCGTGACGTTGGTCAGCGGCACCGCGTGGGTCATCGGGGGGACGTCGTCGACGTCGGCCCTGCCCACCTCGGCGACCGCGTCGAGCACCGCGGACAGCTGCCCGGCGAAGTGGTCGAGCTCCTCATCGGTGAGGGCGAGCCGGGCCAGCCGGGCGAGGTGCGCGACGTCATCGCGCCCGAGTCCGGCGGTGTCCTCGCGCCCGAGTCCGGCGGTGTCCTCGCGCCCGAGTGCGGCACGTGCCTGCGACTGGGCCGTCTCCTGCGGGGAGGGGGTGCTCATGCTGGGGCGGAACTCTCCTCGGTCGGCGCTCGACGGGCGCTCGTCACCACGTTCGGAACCCCGCCACTGTACGTGCCGGGCGGTCCGCGCCGGTCGGGCGGAGGCGGCTGCGGGGAGGTCGCTCGACCCGTGGGTGGTCCATGGGGGAAGCTGACGCCGCCCGCGATCGACGGAGATCGGCCCGACCCTCGAGCACGGAGGAACCGTGTCCTATCTCCTGCGGCTGGTCGTTCCCGACCGCCCCGGCATCCTCGGCGCCGTGGCCACGGCGCTGGGCGAGGCGGGCATCGACATCGTCTCCGTCGACGTGCTCGAGCGCGGCGGTGGCGTCGCGGTCGACGACGTCGTCGTGGACCTGCCCCGCGACCGGCTGCCCGACAGCCTGATCACCGCCGCGCAGTCAGTGCCGGGAGTGCAGGTCGAGTCGCTGCGCCCCTTCGCCGGGCCGCTCGACACCCACCGCGAGCTGGAGCTGCTCGAGGCGCTGTCCCGGGCGGCCGAGGGCACCGCCGTCAAGTTGCTGGCCGCCGAGCTGCCGCGGGTGTTCCACAGCGGCTGGGCCGTCGTCCTCTGCGGGGACGGCGACGGTCCGTGCGAGGTGCTGGCCGCCTCCGACGCCGCGCCGTCCTTCGACGGGATGACCGTGCCCTGGCTGCCGCTGTCCAACGCGCGGCTGCTGCCCAGCGAGGACGACTGGCTGCCGGAGCGCTGGCGGGAGATGGCGATCGAGATGATGGCCACCCCGTTCGGCAGCCCGCGCACGGCGGTGGTCATCGGCCGCTCCGGGGGGCCGGCGTTCCGCCGCTCGGAGCTGCTGCGGCTGGTCCACCTCGCCGGCATCGCGGCCAGCGTCGCCCACCTGCCCCCGGCCTGAAGAAGGACCCCGTCCCCCTCACCCCTCGCAGGCTCGGGGCGAGCCTCCGGACGGGGCCGAGCTCAGCTCTCGTCGCTGCCGTCGCCGATGGTCGCGACGGCGCGGGCCGCGTCCGGGCCCTCCTCGAGCAGCACCCGGAAGCCGTCGTCGTCCAGGATCGGCGCCTTGACCTGCACCGCCTTGTCGTACTTGCTGCCCGGGTCGGCCCCGACGACGACGAACCCGGTCTTCTTGCTGACCGAGCCGGTGACCTTGCCGCCGCGCTCCTGGATCGCCGCGATCGCCTGGTCGCGGCTGTGGTCGCGCAGCGAACCGGTGACGACGACGGTGACCCCGGTGAGCGGCCCCGGTCCGTCGCCCTCCCCCTCGTCGGCCATCCGCACCCCGGCGGCCCGCCACTTCTCGACCACCCCGCGGTGCCAGTCGACGGTGAACCAGTCCGTGACCGAGCGGGCGATCGTGGGCCCCACCCCGTCGGCGGCGGCCAGCTCCTCCTCGGAGGCCTCGGCGATCCGGTCCAGCGAGCGGAAGTCGCGGGCCAGGGCCTGGGCCGCCGTCGGGCCGACGTGCCGGATGGAGAGCGCGACCAGCACCCGCCACAGCGGCACGTCCTTGCGGGTCTGCAGGTTGGCCAGCAGCTTGCGCCCGTTGGCCGAGAGGGCGCCGTCCTTCTTGGTGAAGAACGCGGTGCGGCACAGCGCCGCCTCGTCGAGGGAGAACAGGTCGCCCTCGTCCTGCAGCAGGCCGCTCTGCAGCAGCGCGACGGCCGCCTCGTAGCCCAGGTTCTCGATGTCGAAGGCGCCGCGGCCGGCCACGTGGAAGACCCGCTCCCGCAGCTGCGCCGGGCAGGACCGGGCGTTCGGGCAGCGGATGTCGGCGTCGCCCTCCTTCTCCGGCCGCAGCTCCGTGCCGCACTCGGGGCAGTGCGTCGGCATGACGAACTCGCGCTCGTCGCCGGTGCGTGCGGCGACGACGGGACCGAGCACCTCGGGGATGACGTCGCCGGCCTTGCGGATGACGACGGTGTCACCGATCAGCACGCCCTTGCGCTTCACCTCGCTGGCGTTGTGCAGCGTGGCCAGCTGCACCGTCGACCCGGCGACCTTCACCGGCTCCATGTACGCGAACGGCGTCACCCGCCCGGTGCGCCCCACGTTGACCCGGATGTCGAGCAGCTTGGTGGTGGCCTCCTCCGGCGGGTACTTGAAGGCGATCGCCCAGCGCGGCGCGCGCGAGGTCGAGCCCAGCCGCCGCTGCAGCGCCACCTGGTCGACCTTGACCACCACGCCGTCGATCTCGTGCTCCACCGAGTGCCGCTGCTCGCGGTAGCGCTCGATGTAGGCCCACACGCCCTCGAGGTCGTCGA
>DASQXT010000347.1:0-8644 GCA_035639575.1 Geodermatophilus sp. | reverse complement strand
CAGCTCGGTGTCGGGGTTCACCGCGATGGCGCGCCCGGTGAGCGTGAGCATCGGGAGGTCGTTGGAGCTGTCGCTGTAGGCCGTGCAGCGCGACAGGTCCAGGCCCTCCCGATCGGCCAGCGCCCGGACCGCCTCGGCCTTCGCCTCGCCGTGCATGAGCTCGCCGACCAGCCGGCCGGTGTAGTGCCCGTCCACGACCTCCGCGACGGTGCCCAGCGCGCCGGTGAGCCCCAGCCGGTGGGCGATGATGCTGGCCAGCTCCACCGGCGTCGCCGTCACCAGCCAGACCCGCTGCCCGGCGTCGAGGTGCTGCTGGGCGAGCACCCGCGTGCCGGCCCAGATCCGGTCGGCCATGAGCTCGTCGTAGATCTCCTCGCCGGCCTGCACGATCTCGGCGACCGGTCGCCCGGCCACGAAGGCCAGCGCGCTCTCACGGATGGTGTGCATGTCGTCGGCGCTCTCGTTGCCGGCGATCCGGAACTTCGCCTGCTGCCACACGAAGCGCGTCATGTCGCGGGCGGTGAGGTACTTGCGGGCGGCCAGGCCGCGGGCGAACCAGAAGATCGACGCGCCGACCATCATCGTGTTGTCGACGTCGAAGAACGCCGCCGCGGTCAGGTCCGGGACGGCGGCCGGCGCCGGCTCGACCTCGGCGGCCGCGGCCGAGGCGGCACCGGCGACGTGCGCCCGCGTCTCCTCGTCCGGCACGTCCGCCGAGCGCGCGCGGCGGCCGCGGAAGGGCAGTCCCGGCACGACGACCTCCACTGTCGTTCCTCCACCGCCCTCGCGGGTGGCCGGTGGACACCCGACCCTAGTGGCGTCCCGCGGCGGATCGGCCGGGGGCCTCGGCACCGCTCGGGCCCTCGCCGGGGATGGACGTCGCCCCTGCCTCGCGGCCTCTGCCGGACGGCTCGCGGCGCCGGGGGTGGCGCGCAGGGTGACACCATCACTGCAGCCCGTCCGTGTCACCCGGTCGGTGACCGGTGCGGGGTGGCTGCGCGCGGGGACCATGACCGCTGCACCAGAGGAGGTGTCGATGACCGACGTCGGGAGCTCGCTGTCCGTGCTGGTGCGCGCGGCGGCACGGGACCGCGCGGACGCGCCGGCCGTCGTGGCCGGCGAGGAGCGGCTGAGCTGGGGCGAGCTGGACGCGCAGGTCGACCGCGCGGCCGCCGGCTACGCCGCCCGCGGGCTGACCCCGGGCGAGCGGGTGGCGGTGCAGCTGCCCAACGGCGTCGACTGGCTGCGGGCGACGCTGGGCGCCCTGCGCGCGGGCCTGGTCGTCGTCCCGGTCAACACCGCCTACACCGACCCCGAACTGGAGTACCTGCTCACCGACTCCCGGGCGTCGCTGCTCGTCGCGGGCGGCGACCGGTCCCCGGTGGCCGGCGTGCCGGTGGTCGCCGGCCCGCCCGCGGACGGCGCCCCGCCGCCGGCCGTCCCCGAGGACCCCGCCACGCCGGCCTTCCTCTGCTACACCAGCGGGACCACCGGCCGGCCGCGCGGCGCGATGCTCTCGGCGGCCGCGCTGCGCGCCAACCAGGAGCAGTGCCTGCGGATGGACCCGCCGCCGGTCCGGCCCGACGACCGCGTCCTGCTCGTGCTGCCGCTGTTCCACGTCTACGGGCTCAACGCCGGCTTCGGCCTGGTCGCCGCCACCGGTGCCTGCGCGGTGCTCGCGGAGTCCTTCGACCCGGCCGGCTCCCTGGAGGTGATGGCCCGCGAGGAGGTCACCGCGGTCCTCGGCGCCCCGCCGGTGTTCCAGGCCTGGCTGGCCGTCGCCGACGCCGCCGGGTCCGACGCCGTCCTCCGCCGCGCCTTCGCCGCCGTCCGGATCGCCACCTCCGGCGCCGCGCCGCTGCCCGAGGAGGTCTGGACGGCGATGCGCGAGCGGGCTTCGGTCACCGTGTGGGAGGGCTACGGGCTCACCGAGGCCTGCCCAGTGGTGGCCAGCACCCTGGCGACCGGGCGAGCCAAGCCGCACTGCATCGGCGGCCCGATCCCCGGAGTGGAGCTGCAGCTGCGCGACACCGCGTTGCACGAGCCGGTGGAGGAGGACGAGGTCTCGACGTCCGGCGACCTCGCCGAGGACGGCCCGGGCGAGATCTGGGTGCGCGGCGCCAACCTCTTCTCCGGCTACTGGCCCGACGGGGTCGACGGTCCGGACGCCGAGGGCTGGCTGGGCACCGGCGACCTGGCCTACGCCGACGAGGACGGCGACCTGCACCTGGTCGACCGGCGCAGCGACCTCATCCTGGTCAGCGGCTTCAACGTCTACCCCGCCGAGGTGGAGCGGGTGCTCGACGCACACCCGGCCGTCGCGGAGAGCGCGGTCATCGGCGTGCCCGACCCGCGGAGCGGCGCCGCCGTCCGGGCCGTGGTCGCGCTGCGGCCGGGCCGGCAGCTCGGCTTCGAGGAGCTGCGCGAGCACGCCGCGGCGTCGCTGGCCCGGTACAAGGTGCCGACGTCGGTGCACGTGCTCGGCGCCCTGCCGCACTCGCTGACCGGCAAGGTCAGCCGGGCCCGGCTGCGCGAGCTCGGCCTGGCCCGCGCCGACGAGGAGCCGGCGGCGGCCGAGGGGCGACGGTGACCGCTGACGCGCCGCGGCTGCAGCTGCTGACCCGGGCGGACTGCCACCTGTGCGCGGTGGCCGCCGAGACTCTCGACCGGCTGGCCGCGGAGGCCGGGCTGGCGGTCGCGGCGGTCGACGTGGACGCCGACCCCGAGCTGCAGGCCGAGTACGGCGACCGGGTGCCGGTGGTGCTGCTGGACGGGCGGGAGCACTCCTACTTCACCGTCGACGTGCCCCGGCTGCGGCGGGACCTCGGCCTGTAGCAGCAGGACCCCGCAGCCGGCCGGGACCGGTCCCGCGCCGTTCCCGGCACTCCCGCGCTGCTGCCCCGGCGCGGGAGCTGGAGGAACGGCGCCGGAGTGCGCGGACCGGGCCGACGCGAGCCCGGGCCGGTCGAGCGGGAGGACGCACGGTATGGTCTCCACCACAGCGGGGCGCATCTGCGCTGGGGAGCGGCCTCTCGGCCCCTCGGCGACTTTGTTCCTGCGTTCACAAGCGGTTACCGTGGCGGTCGCCGGGCGGCGGACCGCCCGGGTCCCCGATGTCGTTCGACCGCATCCGGCACCCGCCGGAACCCCGGGCGCGACCTGCTGTGGAGTGCCACATGACCGAGCTCTCGAGGTCGTGCGACGGCACCGCTCCTCAGGGCACGGGGGTGACGAGCGCCAGCGAGGAGTGCCCCGTGCCCTCATCCCGGCCCCGGATCCCGGAGGCCACCGTCGCCCGCCTGGCCGTGTACCTGCGGGTGCTGACCGGGCTGGCCGACGGCGGGCGCAGCAACGTCTCCTCGGGTGAGCTCGCCTCGGCGGCGGGCGTGAACCCGGCCGGGCTGCGCAAGGACCTCTCGCACCTGGGTCCCTGCGGGGTCCGCGGGGTGGGCTACGAGGTGGCCACGCTGCGCGACCGCATCGCCCGGGTCCTCGGCGTCGAGCGGTCCCGCCCCTGCGTGCTGGTGGGGATCGGCAACCTGGGCACCGCCCTGGCCGACTACGCCGGCTTCGGCAGCCGCGGGTTCCGCTTCGTCGGGCTCTTCGACGCCGCACCGGACCGCGTCGGCCGGCGGATCGGCGGCCAGCCGGTGCGCCCGATGGACGCGCTGGACGAGGTGGTGGCCGCCACCGCGGCCACGATCGGGGTGATCGCGACACCGGCCGACGTCGCCCAGTCGGTCTGCGACCGGCTGACCGCGGCCGGGGTGAGGAGCATCTTGAACTTCGCGCCGGTGGCGCTGAACGCGCCCGCGGGGGTCGACGTGCGCCAGGTCGACCTCTCCGTCGAACTGCAGGTCCTCGCGTTCCTCGGTCAGCAGCGCGGCGCCACGGCGCCTGCGGCACTGGAGGCACCGACCGTGGAGGTGACCGCGTGAGCCTGCTGGCCGTGGGTGTGAGCCACCAGACCGCCCCCGTCGCGCTGCTCGAGCAGTTCGCGATGGGCGCCGACGACACCGTCAAGGCGCTGCACGAGCTGGTCGGCAGCGACCACGTCAGCGAGGCGATCGTGCTGGCGACCTGCAACCGGGTCGAGGTCTTCGCCGAGGTGGACCGGTTCCACGGCGGCGTCACCGACGTCAGCCGGGTGCTGGCCCGCCAGGCCGGCGCCACGGTGGAGGAGCTCTCCCCGTACGTCACCGTCCACTACGAGGACCAGGCCGTCGCGCACCTGTTCACCGTGGCCGCCGGCCTGGACTCCATGGTCGTGGGGGAGACGCAGGTCCTCGGCCAGCTGCGCAACGCCTACGCGCTCGCCCGCGAGCAGGGCACCGTCGGCCGGGCGATGCACCCGGTGGCGCAGCGGGCGCTGCGGGTCGGCAAGCGGGTCCACTCCGAGACCGGGATCGACAAGGCCGGCGCCTCCCTGGTGTCGGTCTCCCTCGACCGGGCCGAGGAGCGCATCGGCTCGCTGGCGGCCCGTCCGGTGCTCGTCGTCGGCGCCGGCTCCATGGGCGCCCTGGCCGCGACCACGCTGGCCCGCCGCGGCGCCGCCGTCACCGTGAGCAGCCGCACGCCCGCGCACGCCCAGCGCCTGGCGACCTCCGTCGAGGGCCGGGCCGCCGACCTCGCCGACCTGCCCGCGGAGATCGCCGCCGCCGACGTGCTGGTCACCTGCACCGGCGCGCGCGGCATCGTCATCGGCACCGAGGTGGTGGCCGGCGCGATGCGGTCCCGGATCGGGGCCGCCCGGCCGGACCGGCCGCTGGTCGTCATCGACCTGGCGCTGCCACGGGACGTCGACCCGGGCGTAGCCGCGCTGCCCGGCGTGCACGTGGTGGACCTGGCCCTCCTGCAGGGGGAGCGCGGCGCCGACGGCCACGCGCACGCCAGCCCGGTCGCGGCGGACGACGTCGCCGCGGCGCACGCGCTCATCGAGGCCGAGACCGCGCTGCTGCGGGCCGAGCGGCAGGCCGCCGCGGTCGCGCCGACGGTGTCCGCGCTGCGCAGCCAGGCCGCCGAGGTGGTCGACGCCGAGCTGCTGCGGCTCTCGGCCCGGCTGCCCGACCTGGACGCCCGCGCCCGCGCCGAGGTGTCCCGCACCGTCCGCCGCGTCGTCGACAAGCTGCTGCACGAGCCGACCGTGCGGGTCAAGGAGCTGGCCAGTGCCCCCGGGGGCGTCGACTACGCCGACGCGCTGCGGGCGCTGTTCGGCCTGGGCATCGACGCCGAGGTCATCCCGGCGCGGACGAACCTGGCCGAGGCGGTCACCGTCGACCCCGACGAGCTGCGCCCCGGGGGGACGGCGTGACCGAGCTCGCGAGGTCACGCACGGGTGCAGCGCGGCCCGTCACGGCGCCGACGAGGGCCGCCGAGGAGGAGGCGTGACGGCGACCACCACGGGCACCCTCCGGTTGGGCACCCGCGCCAGCCAGCTGGCCACCACGCAGTCGCAGGCGGTCGCCGACGCGATCACCGCGGCCAGCGGCATCCCGGTCCAGCTGGTGCACATCAGCACCGAGGGCGACCGTTCCTCGGCCGCGATCGCGCAGCTCGGCGGCACCGGCGTCTTCGTGACCGCGATCCGGCAGGCACTGCTCGAGGGCACCGTCGACGTCGCCGTCCACAGCTACAAGGACCTGCCCACGCTGCCCGAGCCGGGGCTGACCATCGCCGCCGTCCCGCCGCGGGAGGACCCGCGCGACGCGCTGGTCGCCCGCGACGGCCTGACCCTCGGCGAGCTGCCGCCGGGCGCGAAGGTGGGCACCGGCGCCCCGCGGCGGGTCGCCCAGCTGCGCGCCCTCGGCCTCGGCCTCGAGGTGGTGCCGATCCGGGGCAACGTCGACTCCCGCCTGGCGCGGGTCGTGCCGGGAGACCTGGACGCCGTCGTGCTCGCCCGCGCCGGGCTCACCCGGCTGGGCCGGCTGTCGGCGGTCACCGAGACCCTCGACCCGCTGCAGGTCCTCCCCGCGCCGGCGCAGGGCGCGCTGGCCGTGGAGTGCCGCGGCGACGACGAACGCACCCGGCAGCTGCTCGCCGCCCTCGACGACGCCGGCACCCGCGCCTGCGTCCTCGCCGAGCGGACGACGCTGGCGGCGCTGGAGGCCGGCTGCAGCGCGCCGGTCGCCGCGTACGCCGAGCTGGCCGAGGGGGAGGACGGCCCCGAGCTGTTCCTCCGCGCCTCGGTCACCGCGGTCGACGGCAGCGACGGCGTCCGCGGCTCGGTCACCGGGCCGCCCGACGCGGCCGAGCGGCTCGGCCGCGAGCTCGCCGCGGAGCTCCTCGACCGGGGCGCCGCCGAGCTGATGGCGGCCTCCCGATGACAACCACCCCCCGGGCCGGGCAGCAGGCCCCGGCCTCCCGTACCCCCGCACACGAGCCCTCCGGGGCCAGAACCAGGAGCAGGACATGACGCGCAAGAACGGCGCGGCGGCCGGCAGGGTCGTCTTCGTCGGCGCCGGCCCGGGCGACCCCGGGATGCTGACCGCCCGGGCCACCGCGGCGCTCGCCTCGGCCGACACCGTCCTCGTCGACCCCGACGTCGCGCCGGCGGTCACCGAGGCCGTGCGCGCCGACCGGCCCGAGCTCGAGCTGACCCCCGCCACCGGGGAGCCGGCCGAGGTAGCCAAGGCCGCCGTGGCCGCCGCGAAGTCCGGCGGCACCGTCGTCCGGCTGGTCGCCGGCGACCCGTTCACCTCCGACGCCGTGGTCAAGGAGGTGCTGGCCGTGGGCCGCACCTCGGTCGGCTTCGACGTCGTCCCGGGTGTCGCCTCCGGCACCGCTGTGCCGGCCTTCGCCGGTGTCGCCCTCGGCGGCACCTCGCTGTCGGCCGACCTGCGCGGCGGCGAGGCCGACCTGGCGGCGCTCGCCGGCGCGGCGAAGAGCCTGGACGCGCCGCTGGTGCTGCAGGGCAACGCCGAGGACCTCCCCGACGCCGCCGCGCGGCTGGTCGAGGGCGGCCTGTCCGGCTCCACCCCGGTCGTCGTCACCACCGGCGGCTCGGGCACCGGGCAGAAGAGCGTCGTCGCCAAGCTGGCCGCCGTCGCCGAGAAGACTGCCGGGCTGGACGCCGTCAGCGGCCCGGTCGTGGCCACCGTCGGGTCGGTCGTCGACAAGCGCGCCCGGCTGTCCTGGTGGGAGAGCCGGCCGCTGTTCGGGTGGCGGGTGCTCGTGCCGCGCACCAAGGACCAGGCCGGCGAGATGAGCGACCGGCTGCGGTCCTACGGCGCCGTCCCGGTCGAGGTGCCGACCATCGCCGTCGAGCCGCCGCGCAGCCCCGCGCAGATGGACCGGGCGATCAAGGGCCTGGTCACCGGCCGCTACGGCTGGATCGTCTTCACCTCGGTCAACGCGGTGAAGGCCGTCCGGGAGAAGTTCGTCGAGCTGGGCCTCGACGCCCGCGCGTTCGCCGGCGTCAAGGTCGCCTGCGTCGGCGAGGCCACCGCCGACGCGGTGCGCGCCTTCGGCATCGCGCCGGAGCTGCTGCCCACCGGGCAGCAGTCCAGCGAGGGCCTGCTGGCCGACTTCCCCGAGTACGACGACGTGCTCGACCCGATCAACCGGGTGCTGCTGCCGCGCGCCGACATCGCCACCGAGACCCTCGCCGCGGGCCTGCAGGAGCGCGGCTGGGAGACCGACGACGTGACCGCCTACCGCACCGTCCGGGCCGCTCCGCCGCCCGCCCCGGTGCGCGAGGCGATCAAGGGCGGCGGCTTCGACGCGGTGTGCTTCACCTCGTCGAGCACCGTGCGCAACCTGGTCGGCATCGCCGGCAAGCCGCACGCCAAGACCGTCGTCGCGGTGATCGGCCCGCAGACCGCGGCCACGGCGCAGGAGTTCGGCCTGCGGGTCGACGTCCAGCCCGAGACCGCGGCCGTCGGCCCGCTGGTCGACGCCCTCGCCGAGCACGCCCTGTCCCTCCGCGAGGCGGAGGGCGGCGAGGACGGGTGAGCGAGCTCGCGAGCTCACCGATGAGCACGGGCGGCGCTGCTCCCGGGTTCGCGCGCGGGCGCCGGCTGCGGTCGACGCCCGCGCTGCGGCGGCTCACCGCGCAGACCCGGCTGGCCCCGGCCGACCTGGTGCTGCCGGTCTTCGTCAAGGAGGGCATCGACTCACCGCAGCCGATCAGCTCGATGCCCGGCGTCGTCCAGCACACGACCGACTCGCTGCGCAAGGCCGCGCACGAGGCGGCGGAGGCCGGCATCGGCGGGCTGATCCTCTTCGGCATCCCGTCGGAGAAGGACGCCGTCGGCTCGCAGGCCGACGCCGCCGACGGCGTCGTCAACGTCGCGCTGCAGCAGCTGCGCGCCGACCTCGGCGACGAGCTGGTGCTCATGGCCGACCTGTGCCTGTGCGAGTACACCGACCACGGGCACTGCGGGCTGGTCACCCCGGCCGGCGTCGTCGACAACGACCCGACGCTGGACCGCTACGCCGCGGTGGCCATCGCCCAGGCGCAGGCCGGGGCGCACGTGATCGCCCCGAGCGGGATGATGGACGGCCAGGTCGCGGCGATCCGCCGGGCGCTGGACGGCGCGGCGTTCCACGAGACGCCGATCCTCGCCTACGCCGCGAAGTACGCCTCGGGCTTCTACGGCCCGTTCCGCGAGGCCGCCGAGGGCGCGCCGCAGTTCGGCGACCGCTC
>DASQXT010000346.1:0-13817 GCA_035639575.1 Geodermatophilus sp. | reverse complement strand
GTTCGCCTACATGGCGGTCGACCGCGCGACGCTGGCTTCCCGTGCCGAGGCCGGGGACTCCACCGCCAAGCGCGCTCTGGGCGTCACCCGCCGCACCTCCTTCATGCTGTCCGGCGCCCAGCTGGGCATCACCGTCACCGGGCTGCTGGTCGGCTACGTCGCCGAGCCGCTGATCGGGGAGTCCCTCGGCGCGATGCTCGGCGGCGTCGGCGTCCCGACCGCGGTCGGCGTCGGCGTCGGCGCGGTGCTGGCGCTGCTGTTCTCCACCGTCGTCCAGATGCTCTTCGGCGAGCTGTTCCCCAAGAACCTCGCCATCGCCCGTCCCGAGCCGGTCGCCCGCCGGCTGGCCACGTCGACCACCGTCTACCTCACGGTCTTCGGCTGGCTGGTCCGGGTGTTCGACCAGGCGTCGAACCTGCTGCTGCGGGCGCTGAGGATCGAGCCGGTGCACGACGTCGAGCACGCCGTCACCGCCCGCGACCTCGAGCACATCGTCGAGGAGTCCCGGGTGAGCGGGGACCTGCCGGCGGAGCTGTCGGTGCTGGTCGACCGGATCCTCGACTTCCCGGGCCGCGACGTCGGGCACGCGATGATCCCCCGGCCCCGGGTCGACACCGTGGAGGACACCGACACCCTCGGCCACCTGCGCGCGCTGATGGCCGCGGGCCACTCCCGCTACCCGGTGCTGGACGCCGGGACCGGCGACGTCGTCGGCGTGGTGCACCTGGCCGACCTGCTGAGCACCCCTGAGCCCGACAGCGCGCCGGTGACCGCCATCGCGCGCGAGTGCCTGGTCGTCTCCACGTTCACCTCGCTGCCCGACGCGCTGCGCCAGCTCGCCGACACCGGGAACCAGATGGCCTGCGTCATCGACGAGTACGGCGGGTTCGCCGGTGTGATCACCCTGGAGGACCTCGCCGAGGAGCTGGTCGGCGAGATCACCGACGAGCACGACGCCGAGGTCGACCCCGGGTACGTGCCGGTGGAGGGGGACGGCGTGTGGGAGGTGGCCGGCGACGTCCACGTCGACGAGGTCGAACGCTCCCTCGGGGTCGACCTGCCACGCGGGCACTACGAGACGATCGCCGGCCTGGTCATCGCCGCCGCCGGCACCCTGCCCGAGCCCGGCACCACGCTGACCGTCGAGCTGCCACCCGACCCGGCAGACCTCGTCCACGCGGACGACCCCGCCCCGCGGCACCTGACCGTCGAGGTCCTCGCCCTGGAGCGGCACGTGCCCTCCCGGGTGCGCCTCGAGCTCCCCGACCGCGCGCCGACCACCGGCACGGCCACCACCGAGGAGGGCTCCCGATGAGCGCGGACCCGTGGGTGGTCGTCGCCGCCACCGTCGTCATCGTCGCGCTGAGCGCGTTCTTCGTGGCGGTGGAGTTCGCCGCGCTGGCCGCCAAGCGGCACCGGCTGGAGGAGGCCGCACCCACCAGCCGCTCGGCGCGGGCGGCCCTGCGCAACTCCTCGGAGCTGACCCTGCTGCTGGCCGGCTCCCAGCTGGGCATCACCGCGGCCACCCTGGCCCTCGGCGCGATCAGCAAGCCGGCGGTGCACCACTGGCTCACCCCGCTGTTCGAGAGCTGGGGGCTGCCGCTGGTCGCCGCCGACGTCGCCGGCTTCGTCCTCGCGCTGCTGATCGTGACGTTCATCCACCTCGTCGTCGGTGAGATGGCACCCAAGTCCTGGGCGATCGCCCACCCCGAGCGATCGGCCACCCTGCTCGCCGGGCCGATGCGGGCGTTCATGGCGGTGTCCCGGCCGCTGCTGCGGGCGCTGAACGCCGCCGCCAACGCCCTGGTCCGCAGGGCCGGGGTGCAGCCGACCGACGAGCTCGCCGTCGGGCACAGCCCCGACGCGCTGCGCCACCTCGTGGAGCACTCGGCCAACGTCGGCGCGCTCGACGCCAGCTTCTCCGAGCAGATCTCCGGCGCCCTGGAGCTGGAGCGCCTGACCGTCCGCGAGCTGGTCCCCGCCGAGGCGCCACTGGCCGCGGTGCCCGCCGACGCCACCGTCGGCGCGGTGCGCGAGGTCACCCGGCGCACCGGGCACCTGCGCATCCTGCTCGGCAACCGGGCGCAGCTGACCGGGGTGGTGCACGTCCGCGACACCCTCGCCGCGACCGAGGAGGCGCCCGCGGCCGCCTTCGGCAGGCCGGTGTTCGCCCTCGGGGCCGACACGACCGTGCACGCCGCGATCACGGCGATGCGCGAGACCCGCAACCACCTGGCCGTGGTCACCGACGGCGGTGCGGTCCTCGGCGTCATCACGCTGTCGGACGTGCTGCGCCGGCTGTTCCCCCGGCCGGCGAGCGCCACCTCCTGACCGGCCGCACCGTCCTGCCCGGGTCCCGGCGGTCGGCGCACCGACCGCCGGGGTGTGGCGCCGTCGTCCCGCATGCCGCCGTCCGCCGTGGGTAGCGGCACCGGCATGAGCAGCGAGGACAAGATCAGGAACAAGGTCGACGAGCTGGCCGGCAAGGCCAAGGAGGCGGCCGGCCGGGCCACCGACGACCCGGACCTCGAGGCCGAGGGCAGGGGTCAGCAGGCGACGAGCAACCTCAAGCAGGCCGGCGAGAAGGTCAAGGACGCCTTCCGGTAGGCCGATCGGTCCCTCGGCACCTGCGCCTGGGCCGGGTCCTCGCGGATGCCGGATCCGGACCTCCCGGCTGCGCAGCGCTGTGGCGCGTCGGGAGCGGTTCCCGGTCACCGGGGGAGCGGCGGCGCTCGGCCGCCGGGTGGTGGACCGTCCGCGCGGTGCCCGCGAGGATCGCGGGACGGCGGGCCACGGAACGGTCGAGGGGGTCGCATGAGCACGCCGCGCGACGGGCGCTCGGTGCGTCGGGCCACCATCCGGGTCGGCCTCGTCGTGCTGGCGGTGTCGACGCTGAACGGGAGCATCTGGGCGCTGCCGTTCCCGAGGTCGTTCTACGAGGACTTCCCGCTCCCCGGCAGGGAGTGGGTGTCCACCCTGGGCCCCTACGACGAGCACCTCGTGCGGGACTACGGGGCGCTGAACCTGGCGCTCGGGATCCTGCTGGTCGGCGCCGCCGTGTTCCTCGAGCGCCGGCTGGTCCAGGTCGCCCTGGTCGCCTGGCTCGGCTACGCGCTGCCGCACTTCCTCTACCACACGACGCTGGTCGACCACTTCTCGCCGTTCGACAACTGGGCGCAGCTGACGTCGCTGGGCCTCCAGGTGGCGATACCCCTCGGCCTGCTGCTCGTGGCCTCCCGCGCGGAGGGACCGCGGCCGGACGCCGGCGTCCCCGGGGAGGGCAGGAGCGTCCCGCGGTGAGGCGGACGGCGCGCCCGGGACCGGGACGGGCAGCGCCACGAGGTTCAGTCCCGGGCGGTGGCACCCCGGGTGAGGCGGGCGGCGAGGGTCCGCGCGGCGTCGGTCGCGCACCGGCGGAAGAGGTCGTCGTCGCCGGTGCACAGCCAGTTCACCGACGCCCCGAACAGCAGCCCCAGGACCGACTCCGCCAGCACCTCGACGTCGCCGGACCAGGTGCCGCCGGAGGCCTCGGCCACGCGGTGCAGCAGGTCCAGGACGTCGCCGCGGTACTGCTCGGTGGACTCCCGCGCGGCGGCCCGCAGGTCGTCGTCCCGGCCGCCCATCATGGTCAGCTCCTGCAGCACGATCTCGGCTCCGGGGTCGGCGATGACGCTGTCGGCGTAGCCGACCAGGGCGCGGGTCAGCACCTCCGCGGGGGAGCCACCGGCCTCCACCGCCCGCCGGAGCAGCGCGGTCGACCGGTCGCGGTCGGCCCGGAAGACCGCGCGCACCAGCTCGGTCTTGGAGCCGAAGGCGTAGTGCACCGCCCCCAGGGGGACGCCGGCCTCCTTGGCGACCGCCCGGGTGGTGAGCGTCCACGCCCCCTCGCGCTGCATCACCCGCATGGCGGCCGCCACGAGCTGGGCCCGGCGCTGCTCGACGGGCAGGTGCGCGCGTCTGGCCTCCGTCACCGGCCCACGGTCTCAGGTGCCGGGCGGTCGCCGGGCGCGGGAGCCGCGGCGGTCCCCCGGCGGTCCCGCAGCAGGACGACGGCCTGCACCGCCACGCACGCGGCCAGCCCCGCGGCGATCAGCAGGACCACGTGCATGCCGCTCACGAACGCCCGGCCGGCCGCGGCCAGGAGGGACGCCGCGGTCTCCGGCGGCAGCCCCGCCGCGACCTCCACGGCCCCGCCGAGGGTCTCCCGGGCGGCCTCGGTGGCCTGCGCCGGCACGCCGTCGACGGCGCCGAGGTGCGCCGCGTAGACCGCGAGGCCCACGGTGCCCAGCACCGCGGTGCCCATCGCGCTGCCGAACTCGTAGGCGGTCTCGGAGACCGAGGCTGCGGCCCCCGCCCGCTCGGGCGGAGCGGTGGCGAGGATGACGTCGTTGGTCAGCGCCTCGGCCGCGCCGACGCCGGCGCCGATGAGCAGGCCGGCCACGACGAGGACCACCCGGTCGCCGTCCACCCCGAGCAGCGTGCCCACCACCAGCCCGGCCGCGGCCAGCGCCGTCCCGCCGCCGATGACCCACCGCAGGTGCAGGCGGCGGGCCAGCCAGGGGGCGGCCAGCGACCCGGCCACGGTCGATCCCGCGAGTGGCAGCATCCACAGGCCCGCGGCCAGCGGGGTCAGGCCGAGCACGAGCACCAGGTACTGCGGGAGGAAGAACAGCAGCCCGAGCAGGGCGAAGACCGTGAGCAGGTTCGTCGCCACCGCGACGGAGAACGCGCGGGAGCCGAACAGGCGCAGGTCCAGCAGCGGCTCGGCCAGCCGCCGCTGCCGGCGCACGAAGGTCCGCAGCAGCCCGAGGCCGGCCGCGAGGCAGACGACGACCGACACGCCGACGCCGTCGTGCGCCGCGGTCTTGAGGGCATAGACCAGCGGCAGCACACCGGCGATCGACAGGACGGCGGACAGCGCGTCGAACGGGCCCGGTCGCGGGTTGCGCGACTCCGGCAGCAGCAGCGGGGCGCCGACGAGCAGCAGCACCATGACCGGGGCGTTCACCAGGAACACCGAGCCCCACCAGGCGTGCTCGAGCAGCGCCCCTCCGACGATCGGGCCGAGCGCGGCGCCGCCGGAGAACGCGGCCGCCCAGATCGCGATGGCCAGCCGGCGCTCCCGGGGGTCGGGGAACACCGAGCGCAGCAGCGCCAGCGTCGAGGGCATCAGCGTGGCCCCACCGAGCCCGAGCAGGGCCCGGGCCGCGATCAGCATCCCGGCCGTCGTCGAGAACGCCGCGACCAGCGAGGCGCACCCGAAGGCGGCAGCGCCGGCCACGAGCAGCCGGCGGCGGCCGATGCGGTCGCCGAGGTTGCCCATCAGCACCAGCAGGCCGGCGAGCAGGAACGAGTAGACGTCGACGATCCACAGCAGCTGGGTCGACGTCGGGCGGAGGTCGGCGGTCAGGGCGGGCACGGCGATGCCGAGCACGGTCATGTCGATGCTGATCAGCAGGACCGGGAGGGCCAGCACCGCGAGGGCGGACCAGCGACGGAGCGGACTCACGGGGGTTCCTCGGGACGGGGAGTGCGACAGGAGCGTCGGCCGACCGGCCGGCCGCGCCATCCTGGCACAGAGTTGGTCAACTGACCAAGAACGTCGACGGTCCCGACGGTTGGTGCGCCAACGCTTGGGCTGCCACGCCTCCTACGCTGGGAGGGTGACGACCCGCCCGACGCCCCAGACCCCGCTCGGCCCCGAGGACGTGCTCGCCCTGGACCGGCAGGTGTGCTTCGCGCTGTCGGTGGCTGCCCGCAACGTGGTCGCCGTCTACCGGCCGGTGCTCGAGCCGCTGGGGCTGACCCACCCGCAGTACCTGGTGATGCTCGCGCTGTGGCAGCACGGGACGCTGTCGGTCAAGGAGCTCTCCGGCCTGCTGCAACTGGACCCGGGCACGCTCTCCCCGCTGCTCAAGCGGCTGGAGGCGGCCGGGCTGCTGCGCCGCGAGCGGGACCCGAGGGACCAGCGCAACCTCGCCCTGGCCCTGACCGACGAGGGGACGGCGCTGCGCGAGCGGGCCGAGAGGATCCCCGCCGGCATCGTCGAGCGCCTCGGCATGCCGGTCGAACAGTTGATGGACCTGCACGCGGCGCTCACCCAGGTGATCGCGGCCTCCCAGCAGGCCCTCGGCCACCCCGCGGCCGGAGAGGCCGCCGGGCCGGAGGCCACGGTCGCCTGACGGCTGCCGCGGCTCCGGTCGCTGTGAGAGCGGTAACACTTTGCGCCCCAACCATTGGGGCACCAGACGTCGTGGCACGATGAGGGGGTGACCGTCGTCGAGCAGGAGCACCCAGGGCCCATGGCAGAGCCGGCAGAGCACGACACCCCCGAGCCGGTCGTCCGGCCCGCTCCCCACCGCTGGCTGTGGTACGCCCTCGGCGGCCGGCTGCCCGCGCGGCACCGCGGCTGGGTGCTGTTCGACACCACCACCGGCACCTGGGGCCTGCGGCACGTCGCCCGCATGCTCGTCCAGATGTCCATCCCGATCGCGCTGATCCTGGTCTTCCTGCCCGCCCCGTTCGGGCTGCGCGCGGCGGTCGCCGGCGGCGGCGTGTTCCTCGGGCTCATCTACTCGCTGGCCTACATGCCCGAGACCACCGAGAACCGGGTCGTCAAGGCCGGCTACCCCGCCGGCACCGCCACCGCCCGGCGCGAGGAGGCCGCCCACCAGCGCGACCTGCGGGACAGCGAGCGCCGCCGGGCCGCCAACGCCCGGCGGGCCGCCCGCTACCGCGAGCGCCGGGGCCGTTGACGGCGCGGCCGGCACCCGGGAGCCGGTGCCCACGGTCGTCGTCCCGGACCCGGCGGTCCGCAGGTGCGAGCGGCACCCCAGGGCGTCCCGCGGGGGTAGCGTCGCTCCGTGTGGGGCGGAGACGGCGCCACGGCCGGCCCCGAGTGGGACGGCCACCTGATGCTGCTGCACGAGTCCGCCGCCGAGCGGCAGGCCGGGGTGGCCGCGTGGGTGCGGCGGGGCCTCGACCTGGGCGAGAAGGTCCTCTACGCCGAGGGTCCCGACGAGCAGGAGGGCTCCCTGGTGGAGGCTCTCGAAGCCCACGAGGTGGACGCTGCCACCGCGCGCCGTGAGGGACGTCTCGCGCTGGTGCCGCTGGCCGAGTTCTACCCCGCGGACGGGCAGCGGCTGGTCGTCGACCGCGCCCTGGCCGAGGGGTTCCCGGCGGTGCGCGTGTCGGTCGGCGTCCTCGGTGCGCTGACCATCCTCTCGGCGAGCCACCACCTCACCGTGGAACGGCGGCTGCAGGAGCTGGTCCGCAGCCTCCCGGTGTCCGCGCTGTGCCAGTACGCCCGCGACTCCTGCCGGGGGCCGACGCTCCGCGAGGCCGTCGGCGTGCACGTGCCGGGGATCCGGGAGGCGTGTCTGCGCACCGGCGAGAGCGAGCTGGGCCTGGTCCTGCGGGGGGAGGCCGACGCCGGCAACGCGGAGGTCCTCGAGGCCGCCGTGGCCGCGTTCACCGACGTCCCGCCGTGCGTGCTGTGCCTGGACCTCGCGGAGCTGACCTTCATCGACGTCGCGGCCTGCCGGGCGCTCGCGCAGGGGAGCCGGGACCTCCGTGCGTCCGGCGGACGGGTGCTGCTCGTCGCACCCCCGCCGCCGATCGAGCGGACCCTGGGCCTGCTCGGGCTGAGCGACCTCCCGGGGTTCCAGCTGGTCGGGGAGGGCCCGTGAGCCCAGGGACGCGTCAGGGGTACCGGCACGCCGCACTCTTCTTCGACTCGGACGAGGACTTCCTGGCCAAGGCCCTGCCCTTCCTGGAGGAGGGGCTGTCCGCGGGAGAGGCCGGGCTGGTCGTGTGCCAGGAGCCGCACAACGCCCTGCTGACCGAGGCGTTGCCGGACGACGCCCACGTGCTCGTCCTCCCGCGCGAGGCCGTCTACACCCGCGCAGCGCACGTCGGCGTGGCCTACGAACGGCTGGCACACCGTCTGCTCGCCGAGGGCGCCCGCGGTACGCGACTGGTCAGCGAGCCCGCCTACGGCAGGGAGCCGCAGGCGTGGGAGACGTGGGCGAACTTCGAGTCCGTCTCCAACGTCACCCTCTCGGCGCTGCGGCTGTCCAGCGTCTGCGGCTACGACGTCCGGCGGCTGTCCGCGGCGATGCTGCACGACGTCGAGCGCAGCCACCCCCAGGTGCTCACCGAGGACGGCCCCGTCCCCAGCGGTGCCTACGTGGCCCCGTCCGACCTCCTCGGCACCGGGCCTCCGCGACCGGACCCGCTGGAGGCCACGGCGCCCTCCCTCGACCTCGCGGGCATCACCGATCGAACCGGCGTGGCCCGGACCCGGGGCCAGGTGCGCGCCGTGGTCGACGCCGCCTGCCCGGACACCCTGGTCGGCGAGGAGTTCACCGGTGCGGTGGCCGAGGTGGTGACCAACGCGTTCCACTACGGCGGACCGCCCGTGCACGTCCGGGTGTGGGCGACCCCCTCGCGGCTGCTGTGCACGGTGACCGACCAGGGGTCGGGGGCGGACCTGCTGTTCGCCGGGTACAGCCGGGGGGACCTCGACGCGGAGCGGACCGGAGCGGGGCTGTGGCTCGCCCGGCAGACCTGCGACCGCCTCGACGCCTACCGCACGCCGGGCGGGTTCACCGTGCGGTTGAGCTCGGCGGTCCCCCCGGCCGGTCCGGGCGTGGACGGCGCACCCGCCCGGGCCGGCGCTCGGGACGGCGGCGCCGAGAAGGCGCGGCTGCGGGCCGCGGAGCTCCTCGGCCGGCTGGAGTAGCACGGGAGGCGTCATGACGGCCGACCTCAGTCTGCAGGACCCCGCCACGGTGCCGGGCCGGTTCTGGCACCGGCTCGACGACGGGCGCGTGCAGTGCGACGTCTGCCCGCGGGAGTGCCGGCTGCACGAGGGCCAGCGGGGCCTGTGTTTCGTGCGCGGCCGCGTCGACGACCAGGTGGTGCTGACCTCCTACGGGCGCTCGAGCGGGTTCTGCGTGGACCCGATCGAGAAGAAGCCGCTGAACCACTTCCTGCCGGGCAGCGCGGTGCTGTCGTTCGGCACGGCGGGGTGCAACCTGTCCTGCCGGTTCTGCCAGAACTGGGACATCTCCAAGTCGCGGGAGATCGACCGGCTCTCCGCCGCCGCAGGCCCGGAGGAGATCGCCCTGGCCGCCCAGCGGCTGGGCTGCCGCAGCGTCGCGATGACGTACAACGACCCGACGATCTTCCTGGAGTACGCGGTGGACGTCGCCGACGCCTGCCGGGCGCGGGGGGTCAGGTCGGTCCTGGTCACCGCCGGCTACGTCGGCGACGAGGCGCGACGGGAGCTGTACGCGCACGTCGACGCGGCGAACGTCGACCTCAAGGCGTTCACCGACGACTTCTACCGGCGGGTGTCGGCCGCCCGCCTGCAGCCGGTGCTCGACACCCTGGTGTACCTGCGGCACGAGACCGACGTGTGGTTCGAGGTCACCACCCTGCTCATCCCGGGGCACAACGACTCCGACGCGGAGATCGGCGCCGAGTGCGCGTGGCTCGCCGAGCACCTGGGCCCCGACGTCCCGCTGCACTTCACCGCGTTCCACCCGGACTTCAAGATGCGCGACGTCCCGCCCACCCCGCCGGCGACGTTGACCCGCGCGCGGCGGATCGCCCTGGACTCCGGGCTGCGCTTCGTCTACACGGGGAACGTCCACGACGCCGACGGCGGCCGCACCACCTGCCCCTCCTGCGGCGAGACCCTCGTGGAGCGGGACTGGTACGTCATCGGGCGCTACCGGCTCACCGACGACGGGCGTTGCGCCTCCTGCGGTACCGCCGTCCCGGGCCGCTACGACGGGCCGGTCGGCCGGTGGGGAGCGCGGCGGCTGCCCGTGTCGCTCGCCGGGAGCTGACCGGTGCGCGTGCGCCCGCCCGCGGTCGCCGGCCGGTTCTACCCCGCCGACGCCGACGAGCTGCGCGACCTGGTGGACCGGCTGCTCGGCGGGGTCCGGGCCCGGCCCCGGCCGGTCCTCCCCGCTGCCCTGGTGGCACCGCACGCCGGCTACCGGTACTCGGGCGCGGTGGCCGCGACCGCGTACGCGCAGCTGCCGGCCGCCGTCCCCCGGGTCGTGCTGCTCGGGCCGGCGCACCGGTGGCCGCTCGACGGCATGGCCGTGCCGGCCGTGGACGCCCTCGCCACGCCGCTGGGCACCGTGGCGGTCGACGACGACGCCCGGACGGCCGCCACCGCGGTGCCCGGCGTCGCGGTGGACGACCGCCCCCACGACGGCGAGCACTCACTGGAGACCCAGCTGCCGTTCCTGCAGCGGGTCCTCGGCCCCGAGATCGCTGTGCTGCCGGTGCTGGTCGGCCGCACGGAACCGGGGTCCGTGTCCGCCCTCCTCACCGCACTGCTGGGCGTCGACGGCGCGCTCGCCGTCGTCTCCACCGACCTCAGCCACCACCTCGACGAGCGCTCGGCGCACGCGCGGGACCGGCGCACCGCCGAGGCGGTCGTGGCCCGCGACGCCGGCGCCCTGGGGCCGGACGACGCCTGCGGCCACCACCCCCTGCGCGGACTGCTGCACCACGCCGCCGAGCGCGGGTGGACGGTCGACCTGCTCGGTCTGGCCACGTCGGCGGACAGCGGAGCGGAGCGCGACCGCGTCGTCGGCTACGGCGCGTTCGTCCTGCACCGGGCCTCGGGACCGAGCCCGTGAGGAGCGCACCCGTCCGTCGTCTCTGGCGAGCTGGTGCCGCTCACGCGGTCAGCGGGGCGACTCCCGCCCGGGTCCCGACGGAGGAGGCCGGACGGCGCTGCAGACGGGTCCGCGGCGACTGGTCGGCGTAGCCGGCGGGCAACTCGGTGCACGTGATCGCGTCGGCTGCGGCAGCGGAGCGCGCGGACGCCGGCCCGGACAGGTGCACGTAGCGGATGTGGTCCGAGGGGTCGTACGTGTTCATCAGGGGCTCCGTGGTCGCCGTCGTCTCGAGTAGAGGATCACCGGGCCCGGGTCGCTGATACATCCGGTGAACCCCCCAGATCGCCGGCGGAGACCCCCGTCGTGGACCGGGGGACGACCCCCCCACCAGGGAGGGGACCTCCCCCCGCGGAGCCCTGCGGGGGGAGGTCGGTACCCGCTCCGGGCGCCGGCGCCGGGAACGGTGGAGAATGGCACGGATCGTCAGTCAATCTGCATGAGCGAGGGGATCCGGGTGCCGGAGCCGGCCATGACCTTGAGCGGCGGGGTGGTCGTCTCCTCCACGCGCCGGGAGGAGGTCTCGACGCGGATCCGGCGCGCGCTGCTCACCGGCGAGCTGCGGCCGGGCCAGCGCATCAAGGAGGTCCACCTCGCCGAGGCGCTCGGCGTCAGCCGCCCCACCCTGCGGGAGTCGCTGCAACAGCTGGTCCACGAGGGCGCCCTCGTCCAGGTGCCCTACAAGGGCATCCACGTCGCCCAGCCCACGGCGGAGGAGCTGCGCGACGTCGCCGAGGTGCGCATGCCGTTGGAGACCATGGCGGCCCTGCGCCTGGCGCGGGACCCGGACGGGCCGGCCATGGACGGCGTCCGGGAGGCATTGCGCGTCCACCTCGCCGCGATCGAGTCCGGGGACGCCCTGCAGGCCCACGTCACCCACATCGGCCTGCACGAGGCGATCTGGGACATGGCCGACAGCCCGACGCTGCGCAAGATCTGGCCGCTGGTCGGGTCGCAGGTGCACATCGCGCTGACCGTGGACCAGGCCGTGATCCACGACCCCGAACGCGACGCGATGCTGCACCGCCGGCTGGTCCGGGTCATCGAGGAGGGTGACCAGGCGACGATCGCCGCGGAGGTGGAGGAGCACATCAGGCGCAGCGTCGACGAGGTGCTGCGCCGGCTCGGCTGAGCTGCAGCGACGTGGTCTGCTGCCGCTCCGCTACGCAGTGTCCGGTCGGTCGGGGAGGGCCGTACAGATCGTCTGGTGCCCCCGGAGGTCGGTTCCCGCAGACTCGGGGCACAGCTCATCCGACCCGACGCCACGAGGAGCTTGGGATGACCACCTCGATCGAGCAGCCCCCGGCCGGTGTGCCGGACGCGACGGCGGCCCGCGCCGCGGACCACCTCTGGATGCACTTCGCCCGTCAGGGCCGCCACCCGGAGACGCCCATCCCGGTCGTCACCCGCGGGGAGGGCGCCTACATCTGGGACAACCGGGGCCGCAAGATCCTCGACGGCCTGTCCGGGCTCTTCGTCGTCCAGGTCGGGCACGGGCGCCGGGAGCTGGCCGAGGTGGCGGCGAAGCAGGCCGCCGAGCTGGCGTACTTCCCGGTGTGGGGCTACACCACGCCGGTGCAGGCCGAGCTGGCCGAGCGGGTCGCCGACCTCGCGCCCGGCGACCTGAACCGCGTCTTCTTCACCTCCGGCGGGGGCGAGGCGGTGGAGTCGGCGTGGAAGGCCGCGAAGCAGTACTTCAAGCTCATCGGCAAGCCGCAGAAGCACAAGGTCATCAGCCGGGCCGTGGCGTACCACGGCACGCCCCACGGCGCCCTGGCCATCACCGGGCTGCCGGCGCTGAAGAAGGACTTCGAGCCGCTGGCCCCGGGTGGCTTCCGGGTGCCCAACACCAACCTCTACCGCCACCCGGAGTTCGCCGAGGACCCGAAGGCCTTCGGTCGCTGGGCCGCCGACCGGATCGAGGAGGCCATCCTCTTCGAGGGCGCCGACACCGTCGCCGCGGTGTTCCTCGAGCCGGTGCAGAACTCCGGCGGCTGCCTCACCCCGCCGCCGGGCTACTTCGAGCGGGTCCGCGAGATCTGCGACCGGCACGACGTGCTGCTGGTCTCCGACGAGGTCATCTGCGCCTTCGGCCGGCACGGTGCGATGTTCGCCTGCGAGAAGTTCGGCTACACGCCGGACCTGATCACCTGCGCCAAGGGGATGAGCTCCGGCTACGGCGCGATCGGCGCGATGATCGCCTCGGAGAAGGTGATCGAGCCGTTCCTGCGCCCCGGCGTGGCGTTCCCGCACGGCTACACCTTCGGCGGCCACCCGATGGCGGCGGCGGTCTCGCTGGCCAATCTGGACCTCATGGAGCGCGAGGGGCTCAACCAGCGGGTGCTGGACAACGAGGCCGCGCTGGGCGCGACCCTGCGCAAGCTGCTGGACCTGCCGATCGTCGGCGACGTCCGCGGCGACGGCTACTTCTGGGCCGTCGAGCTGGTCAAGGACAAGGCCACCCGGGAGACGTTCGACGCCGCGGAGCGCGATCGGCTGGTCCGCGGCTTCCTGCCCGGCGCGCTGTTCGACAACGGCCTGTACTGCCGCCCCGACGACCGCGGCGACGTGGTCGTCCAGGTCGCCCCACCGCTGATCTGCGGCCAGGCGGAGTTCGACCAGATCGAGCAGGTCCTGCGGCACACGCTGACCGAGGCCCAGGACCTGGTCTGAGAAAGGACCCCGTCCTCCCCACCCCTCGCAGGCTCGGGGCGGGACCCGGGACGGGGCCGCCCGTCCCCATCGCGCCACGACCGCACCCGGCGTCGTGGCCCACGACCGCTCCGGCGCGCCCGCGCCGGGTCCCGACCCCAGGAGACACGTCATGAGCACGCTCGTCGTCGGAGTGCCGAGCGAGATCAAGGACAACGAGAGGCGGGTGGCCCTCACCCCGGACGGCGTCGTGGAGCTGGCGCACGACGGTCACCAGGTCGTCGTGCAGGCCGGCGCCGGTGCCGGGGCCCGGTTCGCCGACGACGAGTACGCCGCCGCCGGCGCCAAGGTGGTGCCGACCGCCGACGAGGTGTTCGACGCCGCCGACCTCATCGTCAAGGTCAAGGAGCCGGTGCCCGCGGAGTACTCCCGCTTCCGCCCCGGCCAGCAGCTGTTCACCTA
>DASQXT010000345.1:0-3219 GCA_035639575.1 Geodermatophilus sp. | reverse complement strand
TGGCCACCACCCTCGCCGTCGCCGAACGGGAGGAGCGGGCGGCGCGGCTGTCCGCGCTCCGCGACCGGCTGGTGGCCGGCGTGATGGCACAGGTGCCCGACGCCCAGCTCAACGGCGCGCCGCTGGACGACGTCGTCGCCGGCGGGCCCGGGCGGCTGCCCGGCAACGCGCACCTGTCCTTCCCCGGCGCCGAGGGCGACGCCCTGCTCATGCTGCTCGACGCCCGCGGTGTGGAGTGCTCCACGGGGTCGGCCTGCAGCGCCGGCGTCGCGCGGCCCAGCCACGTGCTGCTGGCCACCGGCGCCGACCCCGACCGCGCCCGCAGCTCGTTGCGCTTCAGCCTCGGGCACACCTCGACCGACGCCGACGTCGACGCCGTCCTCGCCGTGATCGGCCCGGTCGTCGAGCGCGCCCGCCGGGCGGGGATGGGCAGGCGATGAGGGTCCTGGCCGCGATGAGCGGGGGCGTGGACTCCGCGGTGGCCGCGGCGCTGGCCGTCGACGCCGGGCACGACGTCACCGGCGTCCACCTCGCGCTCTCACCGGACCGGCAGACCCTGCGCAGCGGCGCCCGCGGCTGCTGCAGCGTCGAGGACGCGCACGACGCCCGCCGGGTCGCCGACGAGCTCGGCATCCCGTTCTACGTCTGGGACCTCGCCGAGCGGTTCACCGAGGACGTCGTCGAGGACTTCGTCGCCGAGTACGCCGCCGGCCGCACGCCCAACCCGTGCCTGCGCTGCAACGAGCGGATCAAGTTCTCCGCGGTGCTGGACCGGGCCCAGGCGCTCGGCTTCGACGCGGTCGTCACCGGCCACCACGCGCGGCTGGCCGGGGGGGAGCTGCGACGGTCGGTCGACGCGGCCAAGGACCAGTCCTACGTGCTCGCCGTCCTCACGGCCGACCAGCTGGCCGGCGCGGTCTTCCCGCTGGGCTCGATGACCAAGCAGCGGGTGCGCGAGATCGCCGCCGAGCGCGGGTTCGCGGTGGCCACCAAGGCCGACTCGCACGACATCTGCTTCATCCCCGACGGCGACACCCGCGGCTTCCTCGCCCGGCGGCTCGGCGAGCAGCCCGGCCCGGTCGTGGACGCCGCCACCGGCGCGACGGTGGGGGAGCACGCGGGGGCCTACGGCTTCACCGTCGGTCAGCGGCGCGGGCTCGGCGTCGCCGTCGGCGACTCCCGGCCCCGCTACGTGCTCGGCATCGAGCCGGTGACCCGCACGGTGACCATCGGCACGGCCGACCTCGCGGGGGTCGGGGAGGTCCGCACCGCGCCGCCGACCTGGACGGGCACCGCGCCCGCGCTGCCGTTCCCCGCCGAGGTCCAGCTGCGGGCGCACGGCACCCCGGTGCCGTGCCAGGTGACCGCGGGGGACGGCGGCCTGCGGCTGCTGCTGGGGTCGCAGCAGCGCGGGGTGGCGCCCGGGCAGTCGGCGGTGCTCTACGCCCCCGACGCCGAGCGCGGCGACCTGGTGCTGGGCCAGGGCACGGTCCTCGCCACGGCCTAGCCCGCACGGTCCCGGGCGGCGACGCGCGGACTACCGTCGCCGCCGTGACCCCACCGATCGACCCCGTCCCACCGGTCGGCCCGTCCGCCGAGGAGGAGCCGGCGCCCGCACGCCCGTCGTGGGGTCCGGCCACCGGGGTCGGCTCGCTGCCCGGCACCGACCCGGTCGAGGCGTTGCGGGTGGTCACCGGCGAGCTGCCCGAGTTCGCGCACCTGCCGGAGCTGCCCGGCCGCGGCCCCGGCGCGGACCTCGTCGGGCGCAGCGCCGCGCTGCTCGTGGACCTCGCGGTGGAGCTGACGCCCGCCGGCTGGCGGCTGGTGCCGCGGCCGGGGATGGACCAGCGCCGGGGACAGGAGCTGCTGGCCCGCGACCTCGACGCCCTGTACGACGTCGCCGAGGGCTACACCGGGCCGCTCAAGGTGCAGGCCGCCGGCCCGTGGACGCTGGCCGCCGGCCTGGAGCGCACCCGCGGTGACCGCGCCGTCGTCGACCCGGGTGCGCGCCGTGACCTCGCCCAGTCGCTCACCGAGGGCCTCGCCGCGCACGTCGCCGCCGTGTCCGCGCGGGTGCCCGGCGCGCAGGTGGTCGTGCAGCTGGACGAGCCGTCGCTGCCCGCCGTCCTCGCCGGCGCGCTGCCCACGGCCAGCGGGTGGGGGAAGCTGCCCGCCGTGGAGGCGCCGGTGGTGGAGCAGGAGCTCGCCGCCGTCGTCGACCGGCTGCCCGGCCCCGTGGTGGTGCACTGCTGCGCCGACCGGGTGCCGCTGGGGCTCTTCCACGCCGCGGGGGCGGACGCGGTCTCCTTCGACCTCGGGCTCGTGCAGGACCTCGACGCGATCGGCACCGTCGTCGAGGCCGGCACCCACCTCTTCCCGGGCGTCGTCCCGGCCACCGACGCCCCGCTGCCCGCACCCCGGGCGACCGCGTCCCGGCTGCAGGCGTGGTGGCGCGAGCTCGGCTTCTCCGCCGACGACCTGCACGAGGCCGTCACGCTCACTCCGGCGTGCGGCCTGGCCGGCGCGACGCCCGGCTACGCGCGCCGGGCGATGACCCACGTCCGTGAGGCCGCGCGGTACCTGCTCCCGGAGTGATGCACACAGCTGGGTGACCGTCGGTTCGCGGTCGTACCCGCCGGTTACCGTTCCGCCGTGACCACCGACGCCGAGCTGGACCAGCCGCTGGCCGACACCCCGCGGGTCGAGGCCGCTGCCGAGCGGGAGGACGTCACCGAGGTCCCCGACGACGCGCGGACCCGGCACCGCGACCTGTCCGAGGAGCTCGACCGCTACGCGTTCGCCTACTACGTGCAGGACGCGCCGCTGGTCAGCGACGGCCAGTACGACGAGCTCATGGGCGAGCTCAAGGCGATCGAGGCCGCCCACCCGGCGCTGGTCACGCCCGACTCGCCGAGCCAGAAGGTCAACGGCGGCTTCACCGCCACGTTCGCCCCGGTGCGGCACCTGGAGCGGATGCAGAGCCTGGACAACGCGTTCTCCGGCGACGAGCTGTCCGCCTGGGCCGCCCGCGTCGAGCGGGAGGTCGGCTCCGCGGCGGTGTACCTGTGCGAGCTGAAGGTCGACGGCGTCGCGGTCGACCTGGTCTACGAGCGCGGCCGGCTGGTGCGCGCGGCCACCCGGGGGGACGGCGTCACGGGGGAGGACGTCACCGCCAACGTGCGCACGATGGACGACGTCCCGCAGCAGCTCACCGGAGAC
>DASQXT010000344.1:0-2451 GCA_035639575.1 Geodermatophilus sp. | reverse complement strand
GGGCCGGCTCCGCCTGCGGGATCTGGCGGCTGTCCAGCGGCGGCGGGACTGGCCGACGCGCCTCACGCAGGCAGCCGTCACCCAGATCCAGAACCAGGTGCTCGCCCCAGCGCTGCGGTCCGAGAGCCGGGCCTTCGACGTGCTGCGGCTCATCCTGCGCGTCCCGCTCGTCCGTGACCTCCCGCCGCGGCTGCTCGCGTTCGGAGTGCGGCCGGAGCACGTGCGAGTCACCAGCGGGCCCATTACTGCAGACTCTCAGGCGGGCGGCCAGCGGTGAGTGCAAGCGAAACCGCCTTTCCTTGCACTGGCGTCGACGGATCGACCGTCCGCCCCACCTGATCCGGGCGCGAGCGTCCACTGCTCGGCCAGTTCATCCTCGTCCCACTGCCGCTTCATCGGGCTGCTCCCGCTCACCAGGATCGGGCGCGTAGTCTGCCCGGTCAGCCGCAGCGGGGGGAAGCTGCCCGAGCACGCCGGTGCCTGGCGCCACCTGCGGAGTCGACGAGGCGCTGCCGACGCTCACTGCGCGTCGGCCCGGCCGAGGGCGGGCTCCGGCTCCCGGGCATCCGCCACGCCCCCCACCACCGGTGCGGGCTCGGACGCCCGGAGCGCGAACACCGCCTCGGCATCGGCCACCTTCTCCGGCTCCTCCGCCTCTTCTTCTGTTTCGCCAGCCAGGTGCGCGCGCAGGCGCGGCATGTCGACGGCCCGCTCCCAGCGGGCGATGGCGATCGTCGCTACCACGTTGCCCATGAAGCTGGTAATGGCCCGGCACTCCGACATGAACCGGTCCACCCCGAGTAACAGCGCCAGGCCCACGACGGGGATGGTGCCCACGCTCGGGAGCGCGGCGGCCAGCACGACGAAGCCGGCGCCTGGGACCGCCCCGACGCCCTTGGAGGTGAGCCACAGGATGGCCAGCAGCGAGAGTTGCTGGCCCAGGCTCAGGTCGATGTTGAAGGCCTGGGCCAGGAAGACCGACGACATCGTCAGGTAGATCATGATGCCGTCCAGGTTGAAGGAGTACCCCGCCGGGAGCACCATCCCCACCACTGGCCGGGCGCAGCCCAGGTTCTCCAGCTTGACCAGCATGCGCGGCAGCACCGGTTCGATCGACGAGGTGCCCAGCACGATCAAGAACTCCTCCTTGACGTACTTGAAGAGCCGCCACAGGCTGTACCCGTTGAGGTAGGCAACCACGCCCAGCACGGCGACGATGAACAGGAAGGAGGTGAGATAGAAGCACAGCATCAGCTTGCCGAGCGACAAGAGCGTGCCCAGCCCGAACTGGCCGATGGCATAGGCCATGCCCCCGAAGGCGCCGATCGGGGCCAGCTTCATGATCAGCCCGATGATGTCGAACAGGGTGTGGGAGAGCTGGTCGATGATCTCGAGCAGGGGTCGACCCTTCTCCCCGAACCGAGCTAGCGCCAGGCCGAACAGGATGGAGAACAGCAAGACCGGCAGGATCTCCCCCCTGGCGAAGGCGTCCACGACCGTGTTGGGGATGATGTTCAGCAGGAAGTCGATCGCGTCCAGGTGCTGGGCGCCCGACGTGAATTGGGCGACCGACTGGGGATTGATCGCGTTCGGGTCGGCGTTCATCCCGAGCCCCGGCTTGAGGAGATTGCCCACCACCAGGCCGATCGCCAGGGCGATGCCGGTGAGCACCTGGAAGTAGATCAACGCTTTGAGGCCGACCCGACCGACCTCCTTGAGGTCGCCCATCTTGGCGATGCCTACGACGACGGCGGTGAAGACGATCGGGGTGATCATCATCCTGACGAGCTTGATGAAGGCGTCGCCGAAGGGCTTCATCGCTGCCCCAAGGCCGGGATTGACGTAGCCCAGCACAGCGCCGACAACGATTGCTGCCAGCACCTGAACGTAGAGCTGCTGATAAATGGGCTTATGGTGCTCCGTTCGAGTCGCCATACTTTCTCCTGCTCACCTAAAGGCCACTGACCGATGGTTGTGTGCGCTGTCCCTCGGCGCGGGAAACCCGACACACCGGGGGAGCTGGGAGCCGTAGAGCATGCCGGTGGCCGGGCTGCGGTTCGCCGAGGGCTTCTCGGATCAGCCGGCGGCCGAGGCCGTGCGCGCCCGGCTCGATCGATGGGTCACACCGTCCCGGCGGCGATGAGGCCGCGGATGGTGTCTTCGTCGTAGCCGAGCTCGGCCAGAATGGCCCGGCTGTGTTCTCCCAGGCCGGGCACGCGGCCCATCTTGGCCTCGAAGGTGCTCGCGGTTGCGGGCGGCAGCAGCGACGGGATGGCGCCGACCGGGGTGTCGATCTCGCGCCACCGCTCACGCGCCGCCAGCTGCGGATGGGTCCACAGTTCGCGCATATCGTTGACCCGGGCGTTGGCGATGCCGGCCGCGTCCAGCCGGGCCGTGGCTTCCTCCGCGGTCAGCGACGCGAACGCGCCGACGATGATAGTCGTGAGCGCT
>DASQXT010000343.1:0-10735 GCA_035639575.1 Geodermatophilus sp. | reverse complement strand
GGCCTCGGGATGAACCCCGCCGACAACGCCTTCGTCGACCGGACGCTCGAGGAACTGCTCGACCGTCCCGCCTGACGGCTGCCCCACCCGGTCCGTACCCGCGGCCCGGAGGCGGCGGGGAGCTGGCGGCGGAGCTCACCCAGGTGCTGCCCCGGGGCCCCGCCGCAGACAGCATGAGGGGAACGGAACGGGTTCGCAACAGATGTCTAGGACGTCTGGCGACCAGCTGGGGTCCATCGCCCCTGGCAGACGGCGCGGCGCGGCAGGACCGTTGCGGGTCGAGGGACCGGTGCCCGTGGACGGAGGTCCCGCCATGACCGCGACCGACCGACCGGTGGTGGCGCCGCCGTCCACCTGGCGGACCCGGACGGCGTTCTGGTGGTTGGCCCTCAGCGCGCTGGCGGTCGCCGTCCTCGCGCCGCTGCCCTACGCCCTCGTCCCGCTGGCCGAGCTGGCCCGCAACGGCTCGGAGGTCGCGGCCCACTACGCGGAACGGTCGCCCGGGCTGCAGCTGGCCCTGCTGCTGCACGCCGGCGCCGGCGGCCTGGCCCTGCTGCTCGCACCGCTGCAGTTCTCCACCCGGCTGCGGGACCGCGCCCCGGCCGTGCACCGGGCCGTCGGGCGGGTGGTGCTCGGGTCCATCGCGGTCGCCGGGACCGCGGGGCTGGTGCTCGCGCCGAACAGCCTGGCCGGCCCGGTCGGCACGGCCGGCTTCGGCCTGCTGGCGGCGTCCTGGCTGACGTGCGCCGCCGCGGCCCTCCGGACCATCCACCGGCGGGACGTCGCCGCGCACCGGCGGTGGGTGGTGCGCACGTTCGCCCTGACGTACGCCGCGGTCACCCTGCGGCTCTGGCTGGGCGGACTCATCGCCGCGCAGGTGGCGCTGGCCGGCGTCCCCGGGCAGGTGGCCTTCGCGCGCGCCTACCTGCTCGTCCCGTTCCTCTCCTGGGTGCCCAACCTGCTCGTCGCCGAGTGGTACCTGGCCGCCGGTGCACGGTTCCCGGCCGCCCGACGGGGCACCTGAGTCGGCATGAGCGAGATGGACCCGCGGGACCCGAGCACCCTGTACTCGGAGGGTCCGGTCGCGCCCGAGCCGCCCGAGGACGACGTGCCCGACACCTCGCCGCTGCGCGACTCCGGCGGCACGGGGCCGGGCCCGGACGACCTCGACGAGCTGCTCTAACCGGCCCTGCGCACACCGGCGGCCCCCCACCCGGGCGAGGGTGGAGGGCCGCCGACGTGCGGGCCGGGGACTCAGCCGGCGTAGTTCACGTGCACGTGGTCCATGTGGTTCGCCGTCGCGCTGCCGCGGTCGGCCATGGCCTTCCACACGCCGTCCGGCGAGGTCAGGATCTTCTGCTGCCAGATGACGTACTCCACGCCGAGCTCGTCCCAGTGGGCGATGTGGTACTCGGCGATGGCGTCGCCGAGGGCGGCGTCGGACAGCACCATGTAGTCCAGCGCGCGGCCGGAGGGGTGGCCGTTCGGGTCGACCGCGCTGGCCCGGGTGCCGCCGATGGTGATCGAGCCGGCGCCGGGCACCTCGCTGACCACCCGGTTCGCCGCGGCCTGCGCCTGCGAGGTCACGTCGCCGGCGCTGTTGGAGATGCGCGCGGTGGCCGAGGCAGCGGCAGCCGGGGCGGCAGCCGCCGGAGCGGGCGCCGCGGCGAGCGAGGCGACCACCGGCGCCGGGGCGGCATCGCCGACCGACCCGGCGACGGCCGGGGCGGCCGGGGCGGCGGTCGCCCCGCCGGCGGTGTGCAGGACCTGGCCCGGGAAGATCACGTTCGGGTCGGCGCCGATGGCGCCGGCGTTGCGCTGGTACAGGTCGCGCCACGACTGGCCGTGGGCGGCGGCGATCGTCGCGATCGTGTCACCGCGCCCGACGGTGTAGTCGGCCTCGGCGGCGTGGCGACCGTGGGTGTCGGCGTCGGCCTGGCTGGTCGCGGGGGCGGCACCCAGCGCGGCCGCCGGCGTCTCGGCGGCGGCTGCCGGCGTCCCGGCGGCGGCCGCCGTGGTGCCGTCGGTCAGGCGACCCCCGCAGGTCGGCCAGGCGCCGATGCCCTGGCCGGCGAGGACCTTCTCGGCGATCTCGATCTGCTGGGCGGGAGTCGCCAGGTCGGCGCGGGGCGCGAGCGCCGTGCCCCCGAACGCGGCCCAGGTCGACTGGCTGAACTGCAGCCCGCCGTAGTAGCCGTTCCCGGTGTTGATGCTCCAGTCGCCGCCGGACTCGCACTCGGCCACGCCGGTCCAGTCGTGGGTGGTGGCGGCGAGGGCCTGGGCCGGGGAGCCCAGGACGCCGAACCCGACGACGGTGGCGCCGGCGGCGACGGGCGCCTTGGCGAGGGCCTTCTTGGTGCGGACGTAGCGGGGTGCGCGGTGCTTGGCCATGGTGATCTCCGATCACCGCCGGCGAGGTCAGCTGTCGGGTTCGGGCGATCGGTGCCCGGCCGCGGTCCGCGGCTTCACCCCGAGGCGGCTCTCCGCTCGAGTCGTGCGGCTCGAGTCGTGGCGCGCCGTGGTCGTGGGTCCCCCACCCCTGCCCTGGGATCTGGAGGGCGACCGGTGGGCAGGGTTTGGCGGACCGGCGCCGCGCTCTCTCCTTTGCTGAGCGCACACAAAAAGCTACGTGCAGTCATGTGCATTGTCGTCGTGACGCCGATCACAAAGCGCCCTCGGAGCGGCGCGCCGCAGGTCGGGACGGCGTGTCGCACCGGTGTAGCCGTGGTCACTCCCGCCCTCGCCGCAGGGGCCTCGCGGCCGCCGGCGGGGGTCAGGAGGCGGGACGGTGGGCGTCGAGCCAGGCGACGACGTCGGCCAGGACCTGGTCCTTCTCGGGCTCGTTGTGCGGCTCGTGGAACAGGCCCTCGTAGGTCCGCACGGTGAGGTCGGGTGAGCCGGCGTGCGCCCGGACGACCTCGCTCGCGGCCGGCGGCACGAGCCGGTCGGCGGTGCCGTGCAGCACCAGCAGCGGCAGGGTCAGCGAGGGCAGCCGCCGGGGCATGGCCAGCGCGGCGGTCATCAGCTCGGCGCCGGTGCGGGCCACCATCCGACCGTCGTGGTTGAGCGGGTCGGCCCGGTAGTCGCGGACCACCTCGGGGTCCCGGCTGACCGCTTCCGCGTCGAGCCGCAGGACGCCGAGGTCGGGCAGCACCCGGGACAGCAGCGGCGCCACCGTCCGCTGGACGGCGTTCGCGGCACTGGTGTCCAGCGCCGCCGCGGAGACGACCGCGCCGGCGACCCGGGGGTCCGGCGTCCCGGTCAGGTACTGCAGCGCGATCAGCCCGCCCAGGCTGTGCCCGTAGACGAACAGCGGGACGCCGGGGTGCTGCTCGCCGGCGGACCGCACCAGCTCGGCCACCCCGTCGACGGCGGCGGCCATGCTGCCGATGTTGCCGCGGCGGCCCGGGGACCGGCCGTGGCCCGGGTGGTCGACGGCGTGGGTGGCGTACCCCGCGGCGGCCAGCCGCTCGGCGACGTGCCGGTACCGGCCACCGTGCTCGTGCGCGCCGTGCACCAGGACGACGGCGCCGACCGGGTCCTCGACGGTCCACGCCTGGCGGTACAGCCCCGAGGCCAGCGTGCCCTCGGTGTGCGTGGGGGTCGGGGTCCCGCCGGGACGGGCAGCGGCCATCGGGAGCCTCCTGTGCGTGCGGACTGTGCGCATCCTGCAGGAGACCTGGCCCGGTGCGGCCGGGCGGTGAGGTCCTAGGTTGGACACCATGCCGACCACGTCGCCGGGGACCGCACCCGGGGAGACCGTCAGCGACCTCGGCCTGCCCCCGCGGGCGGTCACCGCACTGACCCGGGCCGGGATCACCACGACCGCGCAGCTCGCCGGCCTCACCCGGGCCGACCTCCTGGCGGTCAACGGGCTCGGCCCGGGCAGCATCGCGGCCATCCGCCGCGTCGTCCCGGAGCCGCCCCGCCGCGTCCCCGCGGGTCACCGCGAGGAGCAGCTGCCCCTGGAGACGCACCCGGACGACGAGGAGTCGCCCGCCGCGCCGGCGATCCCGTCGTTCGAGTCGCTGCGCAGCACCCGCCGGCGGACGACGGTGGACCTCATCGTGCCGGCGACGCCGCCCCCGCCCGACCCTCCGCCGACCGCGTCGCGGCCGCCGGACTACGCCGACCTGTGGCGCCTGGGCGTCCGGGTCGGTCAGGCGGTCGTGACCCTGCCGGTGCGGCTGACGCTGTGCGTCGTCCGGGCACCGGTCCGCCGGCTGCGCCGGCACGCCGGGGGATGAGCCCGCCGCGTGGCGGGGTACCCCCGGGTCATGGACACCGAGAGCACCCAGCCGCGCGACGACGGCCCGCAGGAGACCGCTCCCCCGCTGCCCGACGACCCCCGCGTCCCCCGGCCCGAGGACGCCAGGCGGACGCAGAGCTCGGAGCTCGGCGGCGCCGCCCCCGCCGTCGGACCCGGGTCGACGGAGCAGCCGGAGACCGACTGAGGCCGCCACCCCCGCGGTGCGACGCCGGTCCCCCGCTCTGCCAAGCTCGCCGTCCGAGTACCCCACCGTGCAGGAGGACCCGTGCGCGCCGCCCAGATCGCCACCCTCGACGGCCCCTCGGCCATCTCGGTCGTCGACGTCCCCGAGCCCGACGCGGACGCGGGTGTGCTGATCGACGTGCACGTCGCCGGGGTGACCTTCCCCGAGGTGCTGCTCAGCCGCGGTCAGTACCAGGTCAAGCCGGAGCTGCCGTTCGTCCCCGGCAGCGAGGTCGCCGGCACGGTGCGCAGCGCGCCGGACGGCAGCGGCTTCCGGCCGGGGCAGCGGGTGGCGGCCTTCCCCGGCTTCGGCGGGTTCGCCGAGGTGGCCGCGGCCGACCCGGGCCTGGTCTTCCCGCTGCCGGACTCCGTGGGCTTCGAGCAGGGCGCGGCGCTGCCCATGAACTACCTGACCATGCACTTCGCGCTGCGCCGCCGCGGTCAGCTGCGCGAGGGCGAGACCGTGCTGGTGCACGGCGCCGCCGGCGGCCTGGGGACGGCGGGCATCCAGCTGGCCAAGGCCTACGGCGCCCGCGTGCTAGCGGTGGTGTCGAGCGAGGGCAAGGGCGAGACCGCGCGGGCCGCCGGGGCCGACGAGGTCGTGCTCGCCGACGGGTTCCGCGACCGGGTGAAGGAGCTCACCGGCGGCCGCGGCGTGGACCTCGTGGCCGACCCGGTGGGTGGGGACCGCTTCACCGACTCGCTGCGCAGCCTGGCGCGGGAGGGCCGGCTGCTGGTCCTCGGCTTCACCGGCGGGGAGATCCCCACGGTCAAGGTCAACCGGCTGCTGCTGAACAACGTCTCGGTCGTCGGCGTCGGCTGGGGTGCGTTCTGGACGGGCGAGCCCGGCTACGTGCAGGAGCAGTGGCGCGACCTGCAGCCGCTGCTCGAGCGCGGCGCCCTCGACCCGGTGCTCGGCTCGGTGCACGACCTCGCCGACGCCGCCGCGGCGGTCACCGAGCTCGACGAGCGCCGGGCCACCGGCAAGGTCCTGCTGCGGGTGCGCTGACCCCGCCGCCTCACCGGCCTCACCCCGTGGGCGAGGCCGGCGAGGTCGACGACGTCGGAGGGGTCGGCCCCCGACGTTCCCGCGTCCCGGCGCGCCCCGGAGCGGCGGCGTCCCTACCGTCGGGGGATGAGGATCGTCTCGACTCGCTCCCGCCGCGTCGCTCCCGGGCTGCTCGCCGCGGGGCTGCTGCTGGCGCCGCTGACCGGCTGCACCGGCACCGCCGACACCGACGCCACGCCCGGGGCCACCGCGACCGGGTCGGCTCCGGCCGGCGGGACGGGCACCCCGGCGGAGACCTCCGCGCCGGAGGACACCACCGGCACCGGGGGTGCGGGCGGCGACACGGACGCCGGCGTCGACTGCGCCGTCAACTCCTGCTCGCTCACCCTCTCCGGCGACGGTGCCCGGGCGGACGTCCTCGGGACGCCGGTCACGCTGGGCACCGTCCAGGACGGCCGGGCCACCGTGCGGGTGGGCGACCGGGAAGTGTCCTGCAGCCAGGGGGAGAGCGTCGCGGCCGGCCCCCTGACCCTCGAGTGCACCACCGTCACGCCGGACACGGTCACGCTGACCGCCTCCCTGGGGTGAGCCCCCGGCTCACCGCGCCGTCCCGCGCCAGCGCAGCACCTCCAGCGCCGCGGCGACGCTGACGACGTTCTCGGCGAGCGGGCGCGGCAGCAGCTCGTCGGCGCGGGCCAGCCGGCGCAGCACCGTGTTGCGGTGGGTGTAGAGCCGCTCGGCGGTGCGCGAGGTGTTGCCCAGCTCGCGGACGTAGGTCCGCACCGCCTGCTGGGTGTCGGCGTCGGCGTACAGCAGGCCGCCCAGGGTGTCGGCGAGGAACTCGTCGGCCTGCGTCGGCTCGGCGGTGAGCAGCGCGACCAGCTGCACGTCCTCGTAGTAGGCGAGCTGGCTGGGGACCGGTCGCCCGCGGCGGCCCCGGTGCAGGGGCCCGCCGCGAGCCTGCGAGTGGCGGGGGGCAGCGGGGTCCTCTTGCAGGCGGGCGACCATCCGCTGGGTGGTGGCGGCATCGAGGTGGCTGCGGCGGAAGCCGTCGACGTCCCGGCCCGGGCGGCCCACGGCCACCCGGACGTCGGGGTGCGCGGCCAGCTCGGCGGCGAGCTGCCCCGCGTTCGGCGCGGTCGCGACCGGCAGCCATATCCACAGCGCGGCGGCGCTGGCGACGACGGTCAGCCGGTGCGCGGCCCCGCCGGCCCGCACGACCGCCTCGGCCGCGGCCTCGAGCTGCTCGGAGGCCGTCCCCGACCCGCTCCACACGACGACGGCGGTGTGCGGGCCGGCCAGGCGGTAGCCGAGCTGGGCCTCGGCTCGGGCCCGGCTGATGGGGGCACCCTCCAGCAGCAGGCTGACCGCGGCCCGGCGCTCGGCGTGCGCGCCGCGGGTGAGCTCGTCGCGCTCGGCCCGCATCCGCTCGGAGGTGGCCGCGACGGTGTCCTCGATGAAGGTGGCGATGGACAGCGCGGAGACGTCGAGCAGCTCACGCAGCTCGGCGGGGTCGGAGGTCAGCTCGAAGCAGATCTCCATCCACCGGCGCCAGGCCACGCCCTGGGCGGCGCGGTAGGCGTCCAGGGCCGACTCGTCCAGGCCCCGGCGCACCAGGTCGCGCGCCGCCTCCAACGACTCCGGCCCGGTGTTGGGCGGCACCCGGCGGCCCGGGTGCTGCACGTTGGCCGCCGCCCAGTGCAGCAGGTTGGCCAGGGTGACCCGCCGGGTCGCCGCGGCGAGCACCGGGTCCTCGGCGACCGGGCGCATCCGCGGCCCGCCCAGGGAGGCGGCGTGCAGCTCCTCGACCCACGCGTCGTGGGGGTCGAGCGCCACCTCCGCACCTCTCCGGAACAGCTCCCGCACCCGGGCGGAGACGTCGGGCCACCGCGGGGCCGCAGCACTCTGCACCACGCGGGGAGCATCGTGGTGCACCGTGTGGTGGCACAAGTGGTGCGGAGCACGGAGAGTCGGACGGGTGACCTCCACGCAGACGCCGGTCGAGCACCTCGACGTCCTCGTCGTCGGGGCCGGGATCTCCGGCATCGGGGCCGGCCGGTACCTCAAGACCGAGCTGCCGGCGACGAGCTTCGCCGTCCTCGAGGCCCGCGCGGCCTCCGGCGGCACCTGGGACCTGTTCCGCTACCCCGGCATCCGGTCGGACTCCGACCTGCACACCTTCGGCTACGAGTTCAAGCCGTGGCGGGACGAGCAGTCGATCGCCGACGCGCCGCGGATCCTCGCCTACCTGCGCGAGACGATCACCGAGAACGGGCTGGACGCCCACATCCGCTACCACCACCGGGTGCTCGCGGCCTCCTGGTCGACCGCCGACGCCCGGTGGACCGTCGACGTCGAGCGCACCGACACCGGCGAGCGGCTGCAGCTCTCGGCGGGCTGGCTGTTCTGCGCCGGCGGCTACTACCGCTACGACGAGGGCTTCACGCCCGTCTTCCCCGGCCGGGAGCGCTTCCGCGGCCCGATCGTCCACCCGCAGCACTGGCCCGAGGACCTCGACTACGCCGGCAAGCGGGTGCTGGTGATCGGCAGCGGCGCCACCGCGGTCACCCTGGTCCCGGCGATGGCCGGGATCGCCGGTCACGTGACGATGCTGCAGCGCACGCCGTCCTACGTGATGCCCGTCCCGCGCAACGACGCCCTCGCCGACCGGCTGCGCGCGCTGCTCGGTGAGGAGCGCGCCTTCGCGCTGACCCGGCGCAAGAACATCGCCCGCGGCATCGGCATCTGGAAGTTCTGCCAGAAGTACCCCAGGGCGGCCCGCCGGCTGATCCGCTGGGTGAACACCAAACAGCTGCCCGAGGGCTATCCGGTCGACGACCACTTCAACCCGCCGTACGACCCGTGGGATCAGCGGCTGTGCGCCGTCCCCGACGGCGACCTGTTCCGCGCCATCCGCAACGGGACGGCGGACGTCGTCACCGACCGCATCGAGACCTTCACCGAGGACGGCGTGCTGCTGGCCTCCGGCCGGGAGCTCGAGGCCGACGTGATCGTCACAGCGACGGGGCTCAACGTGCAGGCCATCGGCGGCATCTCGCTGACCGTCGACGGCGACCCGGTGCACCTGCCCGACACCGTCGCCTACAAGGGGATGATGCTCTCCGGCGTGCCCAACTTCGTGCTGGCGATCGGCTACACGAACTCCTCCTGGACGCTGAAGATCGGCCTGCTCTGCGAGCACTTCTGCCGGCTGCTGGCGTACATGGACCTGCACGGGTACGACGTGGCCCGGCCCGAGCCCAGCGACCCGGACATGCCGACCCGGCCGTTCCTCGACTTCGCCGCCGGCTACATCCAGCGCGCGGTCGACCAGCTGCCCCGGCAGGGCGACCGGATGCCGTGGCTGACGTCGATGAGCTACTCGACCGACGTCAAGCTGCTGCGCGCCGACAGCGTCACCGACCCCGAGCTGCACCTGTCCCGCTCCGCCGACCGCGCCGCGGTGACGGCATGACGGCCACGGCGCAGGACACCGACCGCTTCGTCGACCTGCCCGCCGGCCCGCGGATCTGCTACCGCATCGACGGGCCGGACGACGGGACGCCGCTGCTGCTGGTCGCGGGCCTCGGCCTGGACCTGACCTCGTGGCCGCAGCGGATGGTCGACGGCTTCGTCGAGCGGGGCTTCCGCGTCGTCCGCCTCGACAACCGCGACGCCGGCCTGTCCTCGCGGATCGACGTCCCGCCGCCGGGCCGGCTGCGCCAGCTGCTGGCCCGGCCGCGGCCGGACGCCTACGACCTGGCCGACATGGCCGCCGACACCGTGGGCCTGCTCGACGCCCTGGGCATCGAGCGGGTGCACCTGGTCGGGATGTCGATGGGCGGGATGATCGCCCAGACCGTCGCGGCGCGGCACCCGGCGCGGGTGCTCAGCCTGACGTCGATCTTCTCGACGACCGGGCACCGGCGGGTGGGTCAGCCGGCCCGCTCGACGCTGCTGCGGCTGGCCAGGAACCCGGCGCGCACGGTCGAGGAGTCCGTCGAGCGGCACCTGGCGATGCTGGCGCACATCGGCTCGGCGGCCTTCCCGCCGGACGAGGAGGTCGAGCGGGCCTGGGCCACCGCGGTGTGGCACCGCGGTGGCGACTCCGGTGCCGGTGCGCCGGTGGCCCGGCAGATCGGCGCGATCCAGGCCTCCGGCGACCGGACGGCCGAGCTGGCCCGCATCACCGCACCGACGCTGGTGGTCCACGGCGACCGCGACCTGATGGTGCACCCGACCGGTGGGCGGGCCACCGCCGACGCCGTCCCGGGCGCGCGGCACGTGGAGATCGCCGGCATGGGCCACCACCTGGCGCCCGGCGTCGTCGACCGCCTCGTCGAGCTCACCACCGATCTCGCCCGGACCAGCGCAGGAGGAACCCGATGAGCAGCGTGCGCGGCAAGGTGGCCGTCGTCACCGGCGCCGGCTCCGGCATCGGCCGGCAGCTGGCCCTCGAGCTGGCCAGGCGCGGCGCCCGCCTGGCGCTGTCCGACGTCGACGAGGTGGGTCTGGGCGCGACCGCCGACCGGGCCGGGGCGCTGGGCGCGGAGGTGCACACCGCCGGGCTCGACGTCAGCGACCGCGCGGCGGTCGAGGCGTACGCGACCGCGGTGGCGGAGCGCTTCGGCGTCGTCCACCAGGTCTACAACAACGCCGGTGTCGCCGGCGGCGGTGCGGTGCTCGACACCGACTGGGCCGAGTACGACCGGGTCCTGTCGATCAACCTGTTCGGCGTCCTCCACGGCACCAAGGCGTTCCTGCCGCACCTGGTCGCCTCCGGCGACGGGCACGTCGTCAACGTCTCCAGCCTCAACGGGATCATGGGCCAGGGACGCATGACGGCGTACTGCACCAGCAAGTTCGGCGTCCGCGGCTTCACCGAGAGCCTGCGCGCGGAGCTGCTGGCCGCCGGGCACCCGGTGCAGGTGAGCGTCGTCCACCCCGGCGGGGTGCGGACCAACATCGCCACGGCGGCGTTGGAGCACGCCAGGGCGCAGGGGCAGGAGGTCACCGCCGACGAGGAGGCCCGCCACCGTCGGTACAACGAGAAGCTGCTGCGGATGCCGCCCGAGCAGGCCGCGCGGATCGTCGTCGACGGGGTGGAGGCCGGCCGGCCGCGCATCCTGGTCGGCAACGACGCCAAGGTCGTCGACCTGCTGGTCCGCCTGGCGCCGCGGCTGTACCCGGTGCTGGTCGCCCGCGCGGAGCGCCGCTTCTCCTGACCGTCCCCG
>DASQXT010000342.1:0-12591 GCA_035639575.1 Geodermatophilus sp. | reverse complement strand
CGTTGGCCGACGCGTCGTCGATCTGCACCCCGAGGAAGATGATGCGCTCCTCGAAGAGCTTGTTGTACGGGTTGGACTCCTTCATGCCGTAGCTGGTCCGCTCCACGAAGGAGGGCAGCACGTAACGGCTGGAGGGCATCTCGAAGCTCATGTCAGTTCTCCTCCGAACCGTCAGTTGTCGGTGACCGGGTTGGCCTGGTCGGTCATGGCCGCCCGGCTCACCACGTGGTCGACGAACCCGTACTCGAGGGCCTCCTGGGCCGTGAACCAGCGGTCACGGTCGGAGTCCTTCTCGATCTGATCGATGCTCTGGCCGGTGTGGAAGGACTGCAGCTCGTTGAGCTCGCGCTTCGTCCGCCGGAACAGGTCGGCCTGGATGGCGATGTCGGCCGCGGTGCCACCGACGCCGGCCGAGGGCTGGTGCATCATGATCCGCGCGTGCGGCAGGGCGTAGCGCTTGCCCTTGGTGCCGGCGGTCAGCAGGAACTGGCCCATCGAGGCGGCCAAGCCCATGCCGTAGGTGGCGACGTCGCAGTCGATGAACTGCATCGTGTCGTAGATCGCCATGCCGGCGCTGACCGAGCCACCGGGCGAGTTGATGTAGAGGTGGATGTCGCGCTTGGGGTCCTCAGCCGACAGCAGCAGCATCTGGGCGGCCAGCTGGTTGGCGATGACGTCGTCGACCTGGGTGCCCAGGAAGATGATGCGCTCGCGCAGCAGGCGCTCGTAGACCGAGTCGCCGAGGTTCATCCCCCCGGCGGCGCCACGCATGAGCGGCGCGCTCGCCTGGTTCGGGTTGGTGCTCACGGGTGCGGTGACCTCCGTAGGACTGTCGTGCAGGCGATCTGGGGCGGGCTGGGTGGTGCGGGGCCCGGGAGAGGCCCCCAGGGGTGTCTTTCCCCGGTGCTCGCCAGAGTCTGCGTCGACCCTAACGCGGACCCGTGCAGCGACAGTCCCGGCGCAGGGGGGTGTTCGCCGTGGGCGCAGCGCCGGGTGCGCCGGTCAGGCCCGGGACGCACGACGCCGTCCCACCCCGGGCCTCGGGGTGGGACGGCGTCGGTCGTGCAGCGGCCCCGTCCAGAGGCTCATCCCGAGCTTGCTCGGGATGAGGAGGACGGGGGTCCTTGCTCAGTTCTTGGTGGCGTCCTCGGTCGTGCCCTCGGCGGCCGCGTCGGCGACCTCGGCGTCGGGCGCCTCGTCAGCGTCGGCGGCCTCGGCGGTCTCGCTGTCGGCGTCCTCCGCGGTGCCGGCGGCCGGGGCCTGCACCGTGCGCGGACGCAGCGCCTCGAGGTCGACCACGTTGCCGGAGGCGTCGGTGATCGTCGTCTCCTCGAGCAGCTGCGCGAGGGTCTTGGTGCGGCGGACGTCGGCGACGAACTCCGCGATGTTGCCGCCCTGCTGCAGCTGCTGGGCGTACTGCTCCGGGCTCATCCGGTTGCGTTGCGCCTGGGCCATGATCTGCGCCGAGAGGTCCTCGTTGTCGACGGTGACCTCACGGGCGTCGGCGATCGCGTCGAGGATGAACTGGGTGCGCACCGCCTCCTCGATGTTCTTGCGCTGGTCGGCGTCGTAGGCCTCCCGGCCCTCGACACCGGTCATCTGCAGGAAGCTGTCCCAGTCCATGCCGGCCTGCTGCAGCTCGTTCTGCATCGCCTGGTTGCGGAACTCGATCTCGCGGTCGACGAGGTTCTCCGGGATCGGCACCTCGACGGTCTCGAGCAGGTGCTCGACCAGCTTGTCGCGGGCCTGCGCGCCCTGCTGCAGCACCTTGGTGCGGGCCAGCCGGGTGCGGATGTCCTCCCGCAGCTCCTCGAGGGTGTCGAACTCGCTGGCGGTGGAGGCGAACTCGTCGTCCAGCTCCGGGAGCTCCTTGGTCTTCACCGAGCGGACGGTGACGGTGACGTCGGCCGTCTCGCCGGCGTTGGGGCCCTGCAGCAGCGCGGTCTGGAAGGTCGTCGACTCGTCGGCCGACAGCCCGCGGACGGCGTCGTCGAGGCCCTCCATGAGGTTGCCGGAGCCGACCTCGTAGGACATGCCGGTGGTCGAGCCGTCCTCGAGCACCTCGTCGCCGAGCTTGGCCTCGAGGTCGATGGAGACGAAGTCGCCGTCCTCGGCGGGGCGGTCGACGCCCGTGAGCATGCCGAAGCGCTCGCGCATGACCGAGATCTGCTGGTCGATCTCGTCGTCGGTGACCTCGACGTCGTCGACGGTGACCGCGAGGGCGTCGAGCGACGGCAGCTCGATCTTGGGGGCGACGTCCACCTCGGCGGTGAAGGCCAGGGTGTCGTTGTCGTCGAGGCGGGTCACCTCGATGTCGGGCTGGCCCAGGACGCGCACCTGGTTCTCCCGCACGACCTCGGAGTAGACCTCCGGGATGGCGTGCTGGACGACCTGCTCGAGCACGAGCGGCCGCCCGATGCGCTGGTCGAGCACCCGGTTGGGCACCTTGCCGGGGCGGAAGCCGGGCACGCGCACCTGCCGGCCGAGCTCCTTGTAGACCTCACCGAAGGCGTGGTCCAGGTCCCCCCACGGCACCTCGATCGCCATCCGGACCCGCGTGGGGCCCAGTTCCTCGATGGTGCTCTTCACAGCAGCAGTGCTCCTCGATAGACAGACGGGGATGGGGCGCCGGGCACGACGGACGACGCCGGGTCGACCCCCGAGTCTAGAGACAGCCGGACGAGTGCCGGTCCGGCGGACGGGGACGGTCGGGGTGACAGGATTTGAACCTGCGGCCCCCCGCTCCCAAAGCGGGTGCGCTACCAAGCTGCGCCACACCCCGTGGCAGGTCGAGTCTAGGTCGGCGCCGGACGGGTGGCCGCTCACCGGTCGGCCACGGCGCCGGCTCCTCCGGCGCAGCGGTCACGCGGACCGGCACACACGCTCCGGGCCGGAGGCGGCCACCAGCCGCTCCCGGTAGGCCGACGGTGGGTCCGGTGCGGCCCGGCTCTCCCCGCTCTCCCGGACGTGACCGACCCGGGCGGGTGGCTCTCGAGGCCGACGAGGCCGCGCTCGCCGGCCGGGATGCGGATCGACCCGCTGCGGACTCGGCAGCGTGGCGGCCGGGCCGACGCGGCGCGGGAGCTCCAGTCGTATCACCGGCCGACCTGCCTCCTCCGTGAGGTGTCGGGCAACCACGCCCGGAGAGCAGAGATCGACTGGGGAAGACATGTCCGAGAAGAGTGCAGCCGTACCGACGCCCGCCCGTGAGGACCGCGCCCCGCAGCGAACAGCCCAGACCGTGCCGGCACCCCGGCGCAGCCCCGAGGACGCCGATGACGGGTCGACGACCCGAGAGGCCGTCAGGACTGGAGCGGCAGACCACGGCTACGCGCCCGCGCGCTACGCCCTGGAGCGCCTCACGGCGCTCCGGAGCACCGACTGACCCTGCGTCCCCCGCCCGCCGCGGCGGCTCGCGCTGACCCGTGACCGGACTGCGCCCCCGGCTCGGCTGGTCTTCCGCCGGCTGCGCCGGGGTCCCGGCCGACTGCTGGTGCACGTCCAGGCGCCGCTGCGCGTCCATGCCGAGCTCCCGCACGGCGGGTCGGCGCCCTCCCCAGCAGCACGGCGAGCCGCTGACCATGAGGACCGGTGTCGTCCGGTGAGCCCGGGACGCGCGGATCCCGGTGGAACCGCGACGCCCGGCGGCGCCTCCGCGGCACGGGTGTCGGTCGATCATGGACCCGTGGCCCGCGGGACCCTGCGCATCTACCTCGGCGTCGCCCCCGGCGTCGGGACGACCTCCGCGATGCTCGGCGAGGCGCACCGGCAGGTCTCGCGCGGGACGGACGTCGTCGTCGGGCTGGTCGAGACGCACGGCCGGCGGGACACCGCCGAACAGCTCGAGGGGCTCGAGGAGCTCCCCCGCCGGGAGGTCCCCCACCGCGACGGAACGCGCACCGAGCTCGACGTCGACGCAGTCCTCACCCGGCACCCCGAGGTCGTCGTCGTGGACGAGCTGGCCCACACCAACGCGCCCGGGTCGAGGAACCCCGAGCGCTGGCAGGACGTCGACGAGATCCTGGGCGCGGGCATCGACGTGCTGTCCACGGTCGACGTCCAGGACCTGGAGAGCCTCCCCGGCGTCGTCGAGCGGCTCACCGGCACCCCCCGGCAGGAGACGGACCCCGACGCCGTCGCCCGCCGCGCCGACCGGATCGAGCTGGTGGACACGACCCCGGACGCGCTGCTGCTGCATCGGGCCGGGCACCCCCTCGACCCCGTCCGGGAGCCCCGCGAGCGGGTCGTCGTCGCGCTGACCGGGGGCCCCGAGGGCGAGACGCTCGTCCGCCGCGCGACCCGGGTGGCCCGACGCTCGGGAGGCGACCTGCTCGCCGTCCACGTCCTCTCCTCCGACGGGCTGACGGGGGCGTCGCCCTCCGCGCTCCGCACCCAGCGGGAGCTGGTGCAGAGCCTGGGCGGCACCTACCACGAGGTGGTCGGCGACGACGTCGCGGCGGCGCTGCTGGACTTCGCCCGCAGCGTCACCGCGACCCAGCTGGTGATCGGCACCAGCCGCCGTTCCCGGTGGGCCCGCGCCCTGCACCGGGGCATCGGCGGCCAGGTCGTCGCCGACTCCGGCGAGATCGACGTGCACGTCGTGACCCACTCGGCGGCCGGCTCGCGCGGCCGGCCGCTGCCGCCGCTGACCGGCGCGCTCACCCCCCGCCGGCGCTGGCTGGGCGCGCTGCTCGCCGTGGTCGGCGTGCCGGTCCTGATCGCCCTCTGCCTGGCCGCTGACGCCGCGCTGTCCATCGTGCTCCCGGCCTGCCTCCTGCTGGTGCTGGCCGTGGCCCTCGTCGGCGGGCTGTGGCCCGCGCTGGGGGCGGCGGTGCTCGGCGGCCTGGTGGAGAACTGGTTCTTCGTGCCGCCCACGAGGCAGTTCACCGTGCACCACGTCGACGACGTCGTCGCGCTGCTGGGCGGGCTGGTCGTGGCCGTCGCGGTGGCCACCGTCGTGGACCGCTCCGCCCGGCGGGCCACCGCGGCCGCGCGCTTCCGGGCGGAGACGGCGATGCTGGCCTCGCTGGCCCGGTCGGTGCTCGCCGGGGACCGGGGTCTGCCCAGCCTCCTGGAGCAGATCCGCGAGGCGTTCGGCCTCCGGTCGGTGACGATGGTGGAGCGCACCGCCGAGGGTGAGCGGGCGGTCGGGACCTGCGGCCGGCCGGGACCCGTCGACGTCGGGGCCGAGACCGTCGCGATCACCGACACCCTCGCGCTGCGGCTGCGTGGCCGGACGCTCCCCCCGGGCGAGCGGCGGGTGCTGGTGGCCTTCGCCGAGCAGGCGGCCGTGGCGCTGCAGCAGGGCCGGCTCGCCGCCCAGGCCGCCGAGGCCGACCGGCTCGCCGCCGGCAACAGCATGCGCACCGCCCTGCTGGCCGCCGTCAGCCACGACCTGCGGACCCCGCTGGCCGGGATCAAGGCCGCCGTCTCGGCGCTGCGCTCGGACGCCATCGCCCTCGACGACGCCGACCGGGCCGAGCTCACCGCGACCATCGACGAGTCGGCCGACCGGCTCACGGACCTGGTCGAGAACCTGCTGGACATGAGCCGCCTGCAGGCCGGCGCGGTCAGCCCGGCACTGAGCCCCTCGGACGTGCCGGCCGTCGTCCACCAGGCCATGAGCGGGCTGGACGGAGCCGAGCGTGCCCGCGTGGAGCCGGACTGGCCGGTCGACCCCCCGCCCGTCCTGGCCGATCCGGGCCTGCTCGAGCGGGTCGTGGCCAACCTGCTGAGCAACGCGGTCCACCACGCGCCCAGCGGACCGGTGACCGTGACCGCCGGCGCCGTCGGCGACCGGGTCGAGCTGCGGGTCGTCGACCGCGGCCCCGGCGTCCCGCTGGCCGACCGGGACCGGGTGTTCGCCCCGTTCCAGCGGCTCGGCGACGCCCCCGCCGGTCAGGGCGTCGGGCTCGGTCTCGCGGTGGCCCGCGGGTTGACCGAGGCGATGGGCGGCACCGTGACCGCGGAGGACACGCCGGGCGGCGGCCTGACGATGGTGGTCTGCCTGCGGGCGGTCGCCCTCCCCTCCCCCGCGGCAGCGGTGCCGGCGCCGTGAGCCGCGTCCTGGTCGTCGACGACGACCCGCAGCTGACCCGGGCGTTGCGGATCACCCTCCGCGCATCCGGCTACGAGGTGGTCACCGCGCCCGACGGGCGCACGGCACTGAGCGCGGCGGCCGCGCACCGTCCCGACCTCGTCGTCCTGGACCTCGGCCTGCCCGACCTCGACGGCACGGAGGTCCTCGCCGGCCTGCGTCGGTGGTTCACGGGGCCGGTGCTGGTGCTGTCGGCGCGGGCCGACAGCAGGGACAAGGTCGGCGCGCTGGACGCCGGTGCCGACGACTACGTCGCCAAGCCGTTCGACACCGGCGAGCTGCTGGCCCGGCTGCGGGCGCTGCAGCGGCGCGGCACCGCGGAGCCGGAGGCCTCGGTGGTGCGGTGCGCGGCCTTCACCGTCGACCTGGCCGCCGGGCAGGTCACGGTGGACGACGCGGTGGTCCGGCTGACCCCGACCGAGTGGGGGCTGCTGTCCGAGCTCGTCCGCGCGCCGGGCCGCCTGGTCAGCCAGCGGCAGCTGCTGCAGGCGGTGTGGGGACCGGCGTACGAGAAGGAGACGCACTACCTGCGGGTGTACATGGGTCAGCTGCGCCGCAAGCTGGAGCCGGACCCGGCGCGGCCGCGCCACCTGGTGACCGAGCCCGGGATGGGCTACCGCTTCACCCCCTGAGCGCCCGGCACCCTCAACCGACGTGCACCCGGGGACGCCGCGTGCGGTCGGGCTCGGCCTCGCGGAGCACCTCGCGGGTCACCGGGGCGACCTCCCCGGCGCCGGTGAAGACGAACCGCAGCAGGTTGAGCAGGGGGTTGCCCTCGGTCCACTCGAAGTAGATGTGCGGCACCCGCTTCGTCTCGTCCCGGACGTGCAGCAGCAGCGCCGCCAGGGCGTTCGCCACGCTCGAGCTCTCCATCCGGAGCACCCGGTACCGCTCGTGGACGATCTCGCCGCGCACGTCGAGGGCCGTCTCGAAGTCCGAGGGGTCGGTCAGCGTGACCTCGACGAAGATCATGTCGTCGTCGGGCAGGTCGTTGTCGGCCTGGGTCTGCCGCAGCTTGTCCAGGTACTCGGCGGCGTCCAGGGCGTCCGGCTCGTTGGCCACCAGGCGGATCTTGCGGCGGGAGCAGTCCCGCACGAACAGCTCGGCCTTGCGGTCCAGGTGGACCTCGGTGACCCGCAGCTCCAGGGAGCGGGTCAGGCGGGAGGCGAGCGAGACCACGACGATGGCGGCGACGAAGCAGGCGGCGATCTTCACGCCGTCGGGGCGCTCGGCGACGTTGACGGCCGTGGTGTAGACGAACACCACCGCGATGGCGCCGAAGGCGACGGTCAGCGCCCGCTGGCCCGCCTGGTGCGCGGCGAGGGTCACCGCGACCGCGGCCGAGGTGATCAGCGCCAGGACGCCGGTGGCGTAGGCACCGCCCTGCGCGTCGACGTCGGCGTCGAAGACCCAGGTCACCAGGAAGGCCACCGCCGTCAGGACCAGCACGAGCGGGCGGACGGCGTGGGCCCAGTCCGGCGCCATGCCGTAGCGCGGCAGGTAGCGCGGGATCAGGTTGAGCATGCCGGCCATCGCCGAGGCGCCGGCGAACCACAGGATCACGATCGTGACCGCGTCGTACGCCGTGCCGAACCCGTCCCCCAGGAGGTCGTGGGCGACGTAGGCCAGCGCGCGGCCGTTCGCCCCGCCACCGGGCGCGAACTGCTCCTGCGGGATGAGCAGCGTCGTGATCACGCTGCTGGCGATCAGGAGGACGCTCATGATCACGGCGGCGGTCGTGAGCAGCCGCCTGGTCCCCCGGATCCGGCCCAGCGGGCGTTCCTCGGTGTCGTCCGGACCGCCGTCCACGTGCGGCATCACGGCCACACCGGTCTCGAAGCCGGACAGGCCCAGGGCGAGGGCGGGGAACACCACCAGCGCGGCCGCGACCATCGACAGCGGGCTGCCGTGCTGCGCGCTCAGCGCGGTCCACCAGTCGGTGACCCGGCCCGGCGCCGTGCCCACCTCCCACAGCCCGGCGACCACCACGACGAGGTTCAGCGCGAGGTACGCCGCGACCACGCCGACGGCCACCCCGATCGCCTCGGCGAACCCCTTGAGGAACACCGCCCCGAGCAGCGCGAGCAGCCCGAGGGTGATGGCGAGCTCGTGACCGCGCGCCCCGTCGGGGACGTGCGGGTTCTCCACGATGTGCGCCGTCGCGTCCGCGGCCGAGAGGGTCATCGTGACGATCCAGGAGGTGGCCGCGAAGCCGAGCAGCACCAGGACGACCACCTTGCCCTGCCAGGAGGGCAGCAGCCGCTCGAGCATCGCGACCGACCCCTCACCGCGGGGGCTCGCCGCGGAGACCCGCCGGTAGACCGGCAGGGCTCCGAACAGGGTCAGCGCGACCAGCACGAGCGTGGCGATCGGCGACAGCAGACCGGCCGCCAGGAACGCGATGCCGGGCTGGTAGCCGAGGGTGGAGAAGTAGTCGACGCCGGTGAGGCACATGACCTGCCACCACCGGTGCGTCCGGTGCGTCGAGGCGGGGTGCGCGTGCGGGCCCGGGAACCGGCGCTTCGGCGGCCGGCCCTGCATCAACCAGTTGCGCAGCGGCGACGCGGGCTGCGCCGGCACCTGCGTCTCGGTCGAGGTGGCCACCTGCGCTCCCGTCCCGTGGGTCCGAGCGGCGGACTGCAGCAGTCGACGCTAGGGCCGGCAGACGGCCCGCGACGCGCCTCGACGTGGGGCGGGCGTAAGGATTCCGTCAAGATCCCGACGATGCCGCGGCATCGGCCTGCGACCCGCCCGCGGAACCCCCACGCTGCGTAGACGGGGAGCCGGGCCCGGGCAGAGCGCTCCGACCCCGCCGCGGGTGGCGTGCCGGGGCACCCGGGTCGCTCCGCACCTCGGCCGGGCGTGCCCGCCTCCCAGGAGGGATCCCCCGGTCGGGGACCCCGTCTCCTCGGCTCCGCCGACGTGAGGAGGGCGCATGAGCACCGGTACCGACCTCGCCGTGCCGGAGCGGGTCCCGACCACCTGCACGTCCACGGAGCCGTCCGGCCGGCTGGCCCGCTGGCTGCTGGCCCACCGCGTGCACCAGCCCGAGGGCCCCGAGGAGAACGAGGCACACGCGAGGGGGCACCCCTGGTGGCAGGTGATGTGCCTGACCGGGGTGGACTACTTCTCCACGCTGTCCTACCTGCCCGGCATCGCCGCCCTCGCGGCCGGCGCGCTCTCCCCGCTGGCCACCCTGCTCATCGTGGCGCTCACCCTGCTCGGCGTCCTGCCCATGTACCGGCGGGTGGCCGGGGAGAGCCCGCACGGGCAGGGGTCGGTGGCGATGCTGGAGCGGCTGCTGCCCTTCTGGAAGGGCAAGGTCTTCGTCCTCGTCCTGCTGGGCTTCGTCGCCACCTCGTGGATCATCACGATCACGCTGTCGGCGGCCGACGCGTCGGTGCACGTGCTGGAGAACCCGTTCTTCCCGGAAGCCCTGCACGGTCACGCCGTCGGGCTGACGATCGCCCTGCTGCTGGTGCTCGGCGGGGTGTTCCTGCTGGGCTTCAGCGAGGCGGTCGCCGTGGCGATCCCGCTGGTCCTCGCCTTCCTGGGCCTCAACGCGGTCGTGGTCGCCGTCGGCATCGGCGACCTCCTCGCCGACCCCGGACTGCTGTCCTCCTGGACCGACCGGCTCACCTCCGGCGGCGGGGGGCTGGGCGGGCTGCTCGGCCCGTCCATCGCGGCCTTCCCCCTGCTGGTGCTGGGGCTGTCCGGCTTCGAGACGGGGGTGAGCATGATGCCGCTGATCGCCGCCGACGGCCGCAGCCCCCGGGAACGGCTCGCCGCGCGGATCCGCAACACCCGCACGCTGCTGACCACGGCGGCGCTGATCATGAGCGTCTACCTGCTGGCCACCAGCTTCGTCACCACCGCGCTCATCCCGCCGGCCGAGTTCCAGGAGGGCGGCGCGGCCAACGGCCGGGCGCTGGCCTACCTGGCGCACGAGCGGGTGGGCGAGGTGTTCGGGACCGTCTACGACATCAGCAGCGTGCTGATCCTGTGGTTCGCCGGGGCCTCGGCGATGGCCGGCCTGATCAACATCGTGCCGCGCTACCTGCCCGGCTACGGGATGGCGCCGGAGTGGAGTCGGGCCGTCCGTCCGGTCGTGCTCGTCTACACGGCGGTCAGCATCGTCATCACCCTCGTGTTCCGCGCCGACGTCAACGCGCAGGCCGGCGCCTACGCCACCGGGATCCTGGCGATGATGGTCTCCGGCGCCGTCGCGGTCACCATCTCGGCGATCCGCCGGCGCCGGCGCCCCTCGGCCATCGGGTTCGGGGCCCTCACGCTGGTGCTGCTGTACGCGCTGGCCGCCAACGTGATCGAGAAGCCCGACGGGATCACGATCTCGGCGTTCTTCATCCTCGGCATCGTCGTGATCTCGCTCGTCTCGCGGGTCACCCGGACCACCGAGCTGCGGGCCGACCACATCGAGTTCGACGAGGCCGCCCGCCGGTTCGTCACCGACTCCCTCGCCCACGACGGGCACCTGAACCTGGTGGCCAACAGGCGGCAGGCCGGGGACAAGGCGGAGTACGACGACAAGGAGGCGGCGCAGCGCGCGATGAACCCGCTGCCCGGATCGGCCGACGTCCTCTTCCTGGAGATCGACGTGGTGGACCCGTCGGAGTTCGGCGAAGCGCTGTGCGTGCACGGTGTCGAGGTCGACGGGCACCGCGTGCTGCGCGCCGAGGCGCCGGCGGCGCCCAACGCGATCGCGGCGATCCTGCTGGGCCTGCAGAACGCGACCGGCGTCCGGCCGCACGCGCACTTCGAGTGGTCGGAGGGCAACCCGCTGGGCCACCTGTTCCGCTACCTGCTGCTCGGCCGCGGCGACACCCCGCCGGTCGTGCGGGAGATCATCCGCGAGGTCGAGCCGGACCCCGCCCGCCGTCCCGGCATCCACGTCGGCGGCTGACCACCATGTGGTGCGGGTGACGGTGGTGGACGTGCGGCTGGTGACCCGGGAGGGGGCGCAGCGCTGCGCCCCGGAGCTGCTGCCCGCCGTCCTGACGCGCGAGGACGGCTTCGTCTGGGTCGACCTGCCGGTCGGCGATCCGGACACCGAGCGCGTCCTGTCCGACGTCTTCGGCTTCCACCCCCGCGCCGTGCACGACTGCCTCGAGCGCAACGCCCTGCCGAAGGTGCACGTCTACGACGACCACGTGCTCGTGGTGCTGCACGCGCCCGAGACCGGCCGCGGCGGACACGTGCACTATCTGGAGCTCGACCAGTTCGTCAGCAGCCACTACCTGGTGACGGTCCACGGTCCGATCAACCCGGCCGTCGACCCGGCCGCGGCCCTCCGGGAGACCGGGCAGGTGGCGGCGCGGCTGGACGCCGGGCGGCTGCTGCCGGCCTCGCCCCACGCGCTGTCGACGTCGATCGTCTCCGCGCTGACCTCCCGGATGCGGGACCACCTCGCCGACCGCACGACCGACGTGTGGCGCTTCGAGCAGCAGGTCACCGCGGGCACGCTGGGCGACGCCGAGCAGTTCCTGGACGGCATGTTCCGCGTCCGGCACGGGCTGCTCGCCATCCGCACGATGGCCTCGCTGAGCCACGAGATCTACGCCCGCATGCACGCCCTCGACGTGTACGGCGCGGACGGGCGCGCCCTGCTCGACAACAGCCTGGACCAGTTCAAGCGGCTGGCCACGATGGCACGCAGCCAGGAGGAGTACCTGCAGGGCGTGATCGAGTTCTACCAGACCCGCACCAACACCAAGATGACGATCGCGGCCGAGCGGCTCGCCGTCATCGCCTCCATCACCCTGCCCATCACCGCACTGTCCTCGGTGATGGGCATGAACGTGATCGTCAACTCGGCGACCGACCCGGTCTTCCTCACGGTGCTCATCGGCGTCATGACGCTGATGTCGGTGCTGATGCTGATCTGGGCCAGGCGCCGCGGCTGGTTCTGACCGACGGTCGGTCAGCCTCGTCCCCTGCGCGCTGCGGTCGCGACGACGCCGATTGCGAACACCAGCATGGCCACCTGGAAGGCCGGGACGGCGGTCAGCTGGACTCCGCTGTCGAGGCCGTTGTAGGCCACGTCGACCCCCACGACGACCGACAGGATCCCGGCGAGGACGGCGATCCAGCCCACCCAGCCGGCCAACACGCGCGTCGTCAGGATCGCCGCCCCGGTCAGCAGCAGGGCCCCGCCCAGCAGCAGGCGGAAGTAGCTCTGCGCGCCCCACTCGGTCCACCGCACGGTCTCCGCGTCGGCGAAGCGGACGGCCTTCTCGGGACCCTCGGCGGTGACCCACGCGTCGACGGCCTGCTTGAGGGTGATCCCGTCGACGGCCTGCAGCACCGCCCAGACGGCGGCCGTGGCCACGGTCAGCCCGGCGGCGAACGCCGACAGCCGGGGCGCTCGTGACCGCAGCACCAGGTGCAGGACGACCAGCCCGCCGAGGGCGGCCAGGACCCCGACGAACTGGGCGAGGTGGACCCACTTCCACGAGGCGCTCGCGGCGTACTTCGCG
>DASQXT010000341.1:0-6520 GCA_035639575.1 Geodermatophilus sp. | reverse complement strand
CCGCGGCCAGCAGCTGCTCGGCCACCGGCACCGCCCCCGCGCCGGCGGCCAGCGTGCGGACGACGGCCACCGCGTCGGCCAGCTCGCCGCCGGACCCGCCGGCCTCCTCGGGCAGTCCCACCCCGGTCAGCCCGGCCTCGGACAGGTCGGCCCACAGCCCGGCGTCCCAGGCGGTGTCCGCGGTGAGGGCGAACGGCTCGTGGCCTGCGAGGATGTCCCGGACGGTCTCGACCACCAGGTCCTGGTCGGATGCCATCAGCGCAGCCCCAGCCCGCGCGCCACGATCCCCCGCAGGATCTCGTTGGTCCCGCCCCGCAGCGTGTAGCCCGGCGCGTGCAGCTGCGCCTCGGCCAGCGCCCGCCCCAGCGGGTCCGGCGAGTCCAGCGACGGCGTCACCTCGACCACCCGGCGGATCTCGTCGACCACGTCGGCCTCGAACGTCGTCCCCACGTCCTTGACCAGCGCCGCCGGGATGTCGGGCAGCTCGCCGCGGTCCAGCGCCGCCGCGATCCGCAGGGAGAGCTGGCGCAGCGCCAGCAGCCGCGCCGAGAGCCGGCCCAGCGTGGCCAGCTGCGCCCGGTCGCCGGTGTCGCAGGCGCGCCGGCCGAACTCCGCGAGCAGGGGGTAGGTCGACAGGAACCGCTCCGGCCCGGAGCGCTCGAAGGCCAGCTCCGCGGTCACCTGGTGCCAGCCGGCGCCCTCCTCCCCGAGCAGCATGTCGCCGGGCACGACGACGTCCTCGAAGACGACCTCGTTGAAGTGGTGGCCGCCGTCGAGGATGCGGATCGGGTTGATGCCGATGCCCGGCAGCGACAGGTCGACCAGCAGCTGGGTCAGGCCCTGGTGCTTGCCGCGCGGGCCCTCCCCGGGTGGGCCGGTGCGCACGAGCGTGATCGCGTAGTGCGAGTGGTGCGCGTTGGAGGTCCACACCTTGGCCCCGTTGACCACCCAGTCGCCGTCGGCGTTGCGGGTCGCGCGGGTGCGGATCGAGGCGAGGTCGGAGCCGGAGTCCGGCTCGCTCATGCCGATGACGAAGTAGCACTCCCCGGCGGCGATCCGCGGCAGGATCGCCTGCCGCTGCGCCTCGGTGCCGTAGCGGAGCAGGTTCGGCCCGGACTGGCGGTCGGCGATCCAGTGCGCCGCCACGGGGGCGCCGGCGGCCAGCAGCTCCTCGGTCACCGCGTAGCGCTCCATCGCCGAACGCTCGTGTCCGCCGTACTGCTTCGGCCAGGTCATCCCCAGCCAGCCGCGCTCGCCGAGCTTGCGGGAGAACGACGGGTCGACACCGGACAACCACGTGTCGACGTGCGTGGTGAAGGTGCCCGCGGCCAGCTCCTCGGCCAGGAACTCCCGCACCTGGGTGCGGACCTCCTCGGCGGCCTCGGACGGTGGCGCGGGCGCCAGGGTCAGGGAACGGCTCATGCGGTGCGACTCCCCACGTCGGTGTGGCTGTGCCCCCCTGGTTGTACAGGGCGGCGACGTGGGCAGCGCGCCGGCGTCCGGGGACCCCGGTCAGCCGGGGGACGCCGGCGGGGGGACGTCGGGCGGGTCGCCGTCGTTCTCCTCGGTCTCGTCCTCCTCGGGACCGCGGGTGAGCTGGCGCAGCTCGGCGACGACGTCCCCGGCCACGGTCGCCAGCGAGGTCACCGCGCCGGACACCAGCCGCCGCACCCCCGGGGCGTCGAGGCCGAGCAGCGCGCCGAAGCCGGCCGCGACGTCCACCCCGGGGAGGGCGACGGGCGCCCCGCCCGGCCGCGCCTGGCCGTCGGCCAGTTCCGGCGACCACCGCATCGCGTCGCCGGACATCGTGATGTCGCCGGTGGCCCCGTCGATCGACTCGGTCACCGGGTTGGGTCGACGCTCCATGGCCGCCTCCCGCGCCACACGTGCCTGCGCTCGATGGTGGCCCGCGCGGGCCCAGGAAGCCAGGGCTGTCTGAGGGAACCCGCGCCGCGGCCACGGTGTGCCGGACCCTCCCTAGGGTGATCGGCTGATCGCCAGCAGGGCCACGTCGTCGGCGCGCACCCGGCTCGCCAGCTCGGCCAGCAGCCGGTCGCACAGCTCGTCGGGGTCGGCCGTGTCGGACCGCACCGCCGCGTCCCGCAGCGCGGCCAGGCCCCGGTCGAGGTCGGCGTCCCGGCTCTCCACCAGCCCGTCGGTGTACAGCAGCAGCGTCGCCCCCGGGGCGAGCACGCCGGCCCACTCCACCGCGGGGCCCGGCGCCGGGGGCGCACCGAGCATCCGGCTGGGTCGCACGTCGAGCAGCTCCGCCGTCCCGCCGGCGACCAGCAGCGGCGCCAGGTGCCCGGCCGAGGCGAGCCGCAGCCGGCCGCTGCCCGGGTCGAGCACCCCGAACAGCGCGGTGGCCATGAGCTGCAGGCCCAGGAGCGACCAGCCCGCCTGCAGCCGGTCGATGACCGCGCTCGGCGGCGGCCGGTCGGCCAGCAGCGCCCGGTAGACGCTGCGCAGCTGGCCCATCACCGCCGCGGCGCGGATGTCGTGCCCGACGACGTCCCCCACCGCCAGCGCCACCTGCCCGCCCGGCAGGGGGACCACGTCGTAGAAGTCGCCGCCCACCTCGGCACCGCGGCTGGCCGGCAGGTACCGGACGGCGACCGCCAGCCCGGGCACCGGCGGCGGCGCCGGCGGCAGCAGGTTGGCCTGCAGCGTGTGCGACGTCCGGGTCTCCAGCTCCAGGCGCTGCGCCTTGTCCACCACCTGGGAGACCTGCAGCGCCAGCTGCTCGGCCACCTCGACGTCGGCCGGCGTGAACGGCCCGCGCCGCCGGTCGCTGCCCAGGGTGAGGACGCCGAGGACGCGCCCGTCGGCCAGCAGCGGCACGCAGACCAGGTTGACCAGCTCCAGGGCGCGGGCGAGACCCAGGTGCTCCTCGTCGGCGGTGACCTCCGCCAGCCACCGGTCGGTCACCTCGCGGATCCACACCGTCCGGCCCAGCTCCACGGCCTGCACGGCCGGGTGCGGTGACTCGTGGTGCGGCAGGTGCCGCTCCTGCAGCGCGGCGGCCAGGGCCTGCCGTGACGGGTCGCCGTGCCGGGCGGCCGCCCGGACCAGGCCGTGCTCGGCGGCCAGGTCGATGACGCAGACGTCGGCCAGCCGCGGGACCGCCAGCTCCGCCAGCCGCTCCGCGGTCTCGGTGACGTCCCCGGCCGAGGCCATCAGCCGGGACGCGTCGAGCAGGAACGCCGAGCGCTCCGCCTGCCGCGCGGTCTCCTCGTACAGCCGCACCCGCTCGATCGCCTGACCCGCCTGGCGGCCGACGGTGGCCAGCAGGTCGGCGTCGGCCTGCACCAGCTGACCCCGCTCGCCCGGCGGGGTGAGGTCGATCAGCCCGGTGTCCCCCGCGACGCCGAGCAGCAGCACCAGCGCGCCCAGGTGGCGGGCGTCGGCGTCCACCGGGACGACGACCAGCGCCTCCTGCCCGGCCTCCTCCATCGCGGTGGCCAGCGCCGGCCACACCGACCGCAGCCCCGCACCCAGCGGGACCGTGTGCACCCCGCCGTCGCGCACGAGCTCCGCGCCCCCGAAGGCCGCGGCCTCCATGGCCTCCAGCAGCTCGGGGGCGATCCCGTCGGCGGCGGCGAGCTCCAGCGGCGGCACCGACGGCCCGGCCCGCGGGCTGGCCCGCCGCTCGGTGGCCAGCCACAGGGCCGCGCCGCTGGCCCCGACCGCCTCCCGGCTGCGCCGCACGATCACCTCGGCCACGTCGGTCGCCGAGGACGCCGCCGACACCTCGGAGACGACCTGCTGCAGCGTGTGCGCCCGCCGCTCGGACTCCGCCGCCGCGCGCTGTGCCGCCAGCAGCGCCCGCTCGTACCGGCGCCGGGACGTCGCCTCGAAGACCGTCGCCCGCAGCAGCAGCGGCGCGCCCTTGTCGTCGCGCACCTCGACGGCGTTGAGCAGGCACGGCAGCAGCGACCCGTCGGCGCGGACGACGTCGAGCGCGACCTCCCGCACCATCCCCTGCATCCGCAGCAGCGGCGCCAGGTGGGTCTCGTAGAACACCCGGCCGCCGATGCTCAGCAGGTCCTGGAAGCGCAGTCCGATCAGCTCGCCGGCCGGCCGCCCGGCCCACTCGCAGAACGTGCGGTTGGCCTTGACCAGCTGCCCGTCGGGGAGCGCGGAGAAGTAGCCGCACGGGGCGTTCTCGTACAGGTCGGCCGGGTCGTCCTCCAGCAGCCGGCGCAGCCCGGCAGGACCCTCGCGGGGGTCCGGTCGCCGCGGCTCGTCCACGACCGCGCTACCCGAGGAAGGCCCGGATCGCGGCGGTCGTCTCCCCCGGCGCCGACAGGTGCGGGCAGTGCCCGGTGGCCGCCAGCTGGGTGAAGACGCTGCCGGGTACCTGGGCGTGCACGTACCGGCCGACCACCTCGGGCGCGATGGCGTCGTCGGTGCACTGCAGCACCAGCGTGGGCACGCGGACGCCGGGCAGGTCGGCACGGTTGTCGGAGAGGAAGGTGACGCGGGCGAACTGGCGGGCGATGTCGGGGTCGGTGCGGCAGAAGCTGTTGGTCAGCTCGGCGGTGAGCTCGGGCCGGTCGGGGTTGCCCATGATCACCGGGGCCATCGCGGCCGACCAGCCCAGGTGGTTGCTGTCCAGGGACTCCAGCAGCGCGGCGATGTCCTCCCGGGAGAAGCCGCCGGTGTAGTCGTCGTCGTCGACGTAGCGGGGGTTGGGCCCGACCATGACCAGCGCGCCGAACAGCCCGGGGGCGCGGGCCGCGGCCAGCACGCCCATCATCGCGCTCACCGAGTGCCCGACGAAGACGACGTCGTCCAGCGCCAGCTCGCGGCAGATCTCCACGACGTCGGCGGCGTACCCGTCCAGCGACGCGTACTTGGCCGGGTCGTAGGCCGCCAGGTCCGACCGGCCCGACCCGACGTGGTCGAACAGGACGACGCGGTGGTCGACCGCGAACTCCGGGGCGACGAGGCGCCACATCTCCTGGTCGCACCCGAACCCGTGCGCGAAGACCATCGGCCGCCCGTCGTCCACCCCGCTCACGCGGACCCGGTTCCGGGCGATCACGCTCACCGCCGCAACGTAACCGCCGCAGGGCCCTCCTGTCCCTCCCCCGTCCGCGAATCGTGACCCGGGCGCCGGGACGCGGCAGGGACCGGGAGGCCTGTCGCGCGGGGGCCGCCGCCCCTAGGCTCGCCGCGTCCGGACCACCCTCCGGAGGTGTGTCATGCCCACCTTCCCGGCGCCCTCCCACTCCCCCGCCCGCACGGCCGCGGCCGGTCCCCCGGACGACGTCCCGACCTCCCGCGCGGTCGCCTCGGAGCTGCTGCTGCACCGGCTGGTGCGCCGCGAGCTGGGGCTGCTGGCCGAGCTGTGCGCGTGGGCGCCCGCCGACGACCCCGGCCGCACCCGGGACCTGACCCGGCACGCCGACCTGGTCGCCCGCCTGCTGCTGCACCACCACGCCGTCGAGCGGGAGCTGCTGTGGCCGGCGCTGCTGCACGCGGCGCCGTCCGCCCGGCCGCGGGTGGAGGCGTGGCACGCCCGCGTCGCCGGTCTCGACGCCCGGCTGCGCGGCCTCTCCACCGCCGCCCGGCAGTGGGCGGTCGCCGCCTCGGGCAAGGCGCACGACGCCGTCACGCTGGCCTGCCTGGACCTCGCCGACGCGGTCGAGGCGCAGACCGCCGAGGAGGAACGGGAGCTGCTGCCGCTGCTCGGCGCGCACCTGTCCCCCGCGGCGTGGGCGGAGGTCCGGCGAGCGGCACGCTGCCCGCTGTCACGGCGCGAGCGCTCGCTGGTCCTCGGCCTGGCGCTCGAGGACGCGAGCGGCGCCGACCGGGCGCGGCTGCTCGCCGGGCTGCCGGCGTCCACCCGGCTGGCCTGGCGGCTGACCGGCCGGCGCCGGTACCGCGCGACCGTCGTCAGGCTGCGCGGTGAACCGCCCGCTCAGTAGCGGGACGTGCCGCAGTCCGCGCAGCGCTTGCGCGGCGGCAGGGTCTCCTGGTGGCAGTTGGCACAGGTCCAGGCGCTGCGGTCGATGCGGACGTGGCGGCGCGTGCGGGGGCTGCGCCGGAGCCGGGGGTCGGTCCGGATCTCGGTGGTGGTCGGGCTCATGGGCACCTCCTGGGGTCGCGGCCCTCACGCTAGGCAGCCGACGTGTCACGGAGATGACATCGGAGTTGCCGTCGTCCACCATCTCGGGGCGTTCAGCCGGTGGTCATCGACTGCGCCAGCCCCAGGGCCTGCGCCAGGACCGCCTTCACCGGCCGGTCCAGCGCCGCGGCCGCGCGGACGACGTCCTCCCACTCCGGCACGGCGTTGAGGACCTCGCCGTCGGGCCCGAGGCCGAGCTTGACGGCCACCGGCTGGCCGCCGACGTCCACCGTCCGGAACCGGCGGGCCAGCACCTGCCGGGCCACTCCGGACTCCCGGACCCCCAACGTGGTGGTCTCCCGGAACAGCACGGCGCGCACGGCCGGGACGGCGACCGGCTCGGCCAGCGCGCTGACCACGTGCGCCGGGCGTCCCTTCTTCATGAGC
>DASQXT010000340.1:0-3599 GCA_035639575.1 Geodermatophilus sp. | reverse complement strand
GACGGTGGAGGGGAGCGGGGACACCCTCGGCGCCCTCGTCGACGACCTGGACAGCAAGCACCCCGGGCTGAAGAACCGCCTGGTCACCGAAGAGGGCACGCTGCACCGCTTCGTCAACGTCTACGTCAACGACGAGGACGTGCGGTTCACCGGTGCCCTCGACACGCAGGTCAAGGACGGCGACTCGGTGACGATCCTGCCCGCGGTGGCGGGCGGCTGCTGAGCGCTCAAGTTTTTCCCGCTTTCGCGCGATAAAGCTGCTGTACCACCCGTATTCGCCTCCCGGAAGAACGGTCATGGCCCGCTTCGCCTCCCTCGTCGACTCGCTCGGCAACACCCCGCTCGTGGGGCTGCCGAGCCTGTCGCCGACCCCCGACGTCCGGCTGTGGGCCAAGCTCGAGGACCACAACCCCACCGGGTCGATCAAGGACCGGGCCGCCATCTCGATGATCGAGGCGGCGGAGAAGGAGGGGAAGCTCAAGCCGGGCGACACCATCCTCGAGCCGACCAGCGGGAACACCGGGATCTCCCTGGCGATGGTGGCCCGTCAGCGGGGCTACCGCTTGATCTGCGTCATGCCGGAGAACACCTCGATCGAGCGGCGGCAGCTGCTGGAGATGTACGGCGCGCAGATCATCAGCTCCCCGGCGGCCGGCGGCTCCAACCAGGCCGTCGCCGTCGCCAAGGGGCTGGCCGCCGAGCACGACGACTGGGTGATGCTCTACCAGTACGGCAACCCCGCCAACGCCGAGGCGCACTACACCGGCACCGGCCCGGAGATCCTCGCCGACCTGCCCTCCATCACCCACTTCGTCGCGGGGCTGGGCACCACCGGCACGCTCATGGGCGTCTCCCGCTACCTGCGGGAGAAGAAGCCCGAGGTGCGGGTCATCGCGGCCGAGCCGCGCTATGGCGAGCTGGTCTACGGGCTGCGCAACATCGACGAGGGGTTCGTCCCCGAGCTCTACGACCCGGAGCTGCTGGACTCCCGGTTCAGCGTCGGGCCGCAGGACGCCGTCCGCCGCACCCGGCAGCTGGTCGAGCAGGAGGGCATCTTCGCCGGCATCTCGACCGGCGCGATCCTGCACGCCGCGCTGGGGATCGCCGACAAGGAGGTCGCGGCCGGCCGCAGGGCCGACATCGTCTTCATCGTCTGCGACGGTGGCTGGAAGTACCTGTCCACCGGGGCCTACGCGGGCACGCTGGAGGAGGCGACGTCCGCGCTCGAGGGCCAGCTGTGGGCCTGAGCAGCAGGGCGTGAGCCCGGTCTCCCGGTCCCTGCAGCTAGCCTGACCTGCGTCGTTGGCGTCGCAGCAGGGGGCGGTCGAGTGAGGCTCACGGTGGTCGGCTGCTCGGGCAGCGGTCCGGGGCCGGCGTCGCCCGCGTCGAGCTACCTGGTGGAGCACGACGGCTTCCGCGTGCTGCTGGACCTCGGCAACGGCGCCTTCGGGACGCTGCAGGCCCTCGCCGATCCGGCCACGGTGGATGCGCTGTACCTGTCGCACCTGCACGCCGACCACTGCCTCGACGTCGCCCCGTTCATCGTCTGGCACCGCTACTCGGGGCGCTCCCGGCGGCGGCCGGTGCCCCTCTACGCCCCGGCCGGCGCCGACCGGCGGCTGGCGGCGGCCTACTACGGGGACGGCGCTCCGCTGGAGGACGTCTTCGACTTCGCCGTCCTCACCGGCGCGCCGTTCGACCTCGGCCCCTTCCAGGTGCAGACGGTCCGCACCGCGCACCCGGTCGAGTGCCACGCCGTCCGGCTGACCGCCGGTGGCCGGTCGCTGGTCTACACCGGGGACACCGGCGCCAGCACCGCCGTCGTCGAGCTGGCCCGCGACGCCGACGTCCTGCTGGCCGAGGCCGCGCACCCCGACGTCCCCGGCCTGCCGCCGGACCTGCACCTCACCGGCCGGGAGGCCGGCGAGCACGCCACCGCGGCCGGCGTCGGCCGCCTGCTGCTCACCCACGTCCCGGCGTGGATCGACCGGACGGCGCAGCTGGCGTCGGCGCGCTCGGTCTTCCCGACGGCCGAGCTGGTCGAGCCCGGCGCCACCTACGACGTCTGAGGGACGCCCCGTCCTCCCCGCTTGCCCGGCCGTGCGGAGCCGGGCACGGTGGGCCGGTGGTCGACGACGAACGGGACGGCGTCCGGCTGACCAGCCTCGACGCCCCGCTGGGTGACGGACTGGGGGTCACCAAGGGCGAGCTGGTCGACCACCTGGACGCGAACGCCTTCCGGCTGGTGCCCCAGCTGGCCGGGCGGCCGCTGTCGGTCAAGCGCGTGCGGCCCGGCCAGGAGCCGTTCATGCAGCGCAACGTCCCCAAGGGCGCGCCGGACTGGGTGCGCACCGTCCCGGTCTGGTCCTTCGGCGCGCACCGTGAGGTGCACCAGGTGCTCTGCGACGACCGGCGCACGCTGCTGTGGCTGGCCAACCAGCGGGCGGTCGAGTTCCACGTCCCCTTCTTCGTCGCCGGTGCCGAGGCCGAGCCGACCGGCATCGTGCTCGACCTCGACCCGCCGGAGGGGGCCGACTTCGGCGTGGTGGTGCAGGCGGCGGAGCTGGTGCGGCGCGCGCTCGGCGACGCGGGGCTCGCCGGGGCGGTGAAGACCAGCGGCTCCAAGGGCGTGCACGTCGTCGTCCCGGTGCGAGGGGTGCCGCCCGAGGATGCCGCCGCCGCGACCCGCGCCCTGGCCGCCCGCGCCGCCGCGCTCGACCCGGACCTGGCCACGACCGCCTACATCCGCGAGGACCGGCACGGCCGGGTGTTCATCGACTCCACCCGCTCGGGCTCCTCGACGATCGTGGCCGCCTACAGCCCGCGCATCCGCCCGGGACTGCCGGTGTCGGCGCCGGTGGCGTGGGAGGACCTGCCGTCGGTGCGGCCCGGCGACGTGACCGTCCGGACGGCGGGGGAGCGGCTGGGGGACGGTGACCCGTGGCGGGCGCTGCTGCCCGACCCCCAGGAGCTGCCCGCCGACCTGATCGCCGAGGGCCACACCATCCCGGTCGCCCGCGTGCAGGCCATGCACGAGGGCCGCCGCCGCGCCCGTGCCCGGCGCGCGGAGGCCGGGGACTGACGGTCCGCGGCTCCCTCCACAGCGGACGGCGCCGTCCACAGCGTGCCGGCAGCGCGGCGCCCCGCCCGGGCAGGCTCCGCGCATGCCCCTCGACCCGCAGACGACGGCCTGGCTCGACCAGGAGGACGCGCACCTCGCCCGGGTGATCCGGCAGCACCGCTGGGCGGTGCAGTACGTCGGCGCCGGCGAGGAGGACGACGAGCCCTCCTTCGGTTACACGATCGGGCTCTTCGGGCTCGGCCACCCGGAACTCGTCCTGGTCGGGCTGGGCGCCGACACCACGCACGGCGTGCTGCAGCGGGTGGCGGAGGAGGTCGCTGCCGGTCGCGACCTGGTGCCCGGCGAGCTGGTCGTCCCGGACGACTGGACCGGGCGGCTCTACGTCGAGGTCTCACCCAACCCGGGCGAGGTGGTGCTGGGCGCCAACCGCTTCTACCAGCGGCCACCGGAGTACTCGGTGCCGGCGTTCCAGCTGACCTGGAGCCACGCGGACGGGCCGTTCCCCTGGGAGGAGGGC
>DASQXT010000339.1:0-2401 GCA_035639575.1 Geodermatophilus sp. | reverse complement strand
ACCGGCACGAGCTCGGGCAGCGGCTCGCCGCCCTGCAACCGCGACAGGTCGATGAGTTCGCGGACCAGGCGGGCCAGCCGGTCGGCCTCGTGCGTCATGCGGCTGGCGAAGCGACGCACCGTCTCCGGGTCGTCGGCGGCGTCCTCGACCGCCTCCGCGAGCAGCGACAGCGCCCCGACCGGGGTCTTCAGCTCGTGGCCGACGTTGGCGACGAAGTCCCGGCGGACCGCCTCGACCCTCCGCGCCTCGGTCACGTCCTGCAGCACCAGCGCCACCGGCCCGGGTGCCGGGCCGGTGCCACGCTCCAGCCGGACGCCGAGCACCCCGACCTCCCGCGGCCCCCCGCCGACCACCGAACCGGGCAGCGACACCTCGGCGCGACGCCGGCCACCCCCCCGCACCGCGCGGGCCAGCTCCAGCAGCTCGGGGACCAGCAGCCGGGTCTGGCGGACGATGCCCAGGGAGCGGGCCGCCGGGTTCGCCAGCAGGACCACGTCGTCGGCGTCGAGCAGGACGATGGCGGGGTCGATCAGGTCGAGCAGCCGCCGGGACAGGACCGCCTCGGCGGCGGAGCCCTCGGACGGGGCGACCCGCTCGAGGTCGGGACGGCGCGGACGCCGCAGCAGCGTGGCGACCAGGACGCCGGCCACCAGGCCGACGACGACGCCGACGCCGACCAGCAGGGCGACCGACGAGCTCACGGCCCGATGCTAGGCCGGACGAACCGCCGGACATCCTCCGTACGGGTGACCGGGACACCCCGGACCGTGACTGTTCACGTCCCGGTGTCCGCCCGTTCACCGGCGAGGCCGAAGTGGGTCGACAGACGGTCCTACCCTCGGGGTTCAGAGATCGTCGGGGCCTCGAACAGCGGGCACCCCGAGCGTTGGGCCACGGCCGACAGGGCCGGCGAGGAGGACGACGGTGCGGCAGCACTACCACGAGGAACTCGAGGACATCAACAACTGCCTGGTCGAGATGGCCAACTCGGTCGGGTCGGCCATGAGCAAGGCCACCACCGCACTCCTGGACGCCGACATCGAGCTGGCGAACCTGGTGATCGAGGGCGACGAGCACATCGACGCCACCCGGGAGAGCATCGAGCAGCGGTGTTTCACCCTGCTGGCCCGGCAGGCACCGGTCGCCACGGACCTGCGCACCATCACCGCGGGGATGCGGATCATCAGCGACCTCGAGCGCATGGGTGACCTCGCCGTCCACGTCGCGAAGCTGGCGCGGATGCGCTTCCCCGAGCACGCGGTCCCGCAGGAGCTGCGGCCGATCTTCCTCGAGGCCGGGCACGTCGCCGAGAGCCTGGTGGCGCAGACGGCGACCGTGATCGCCAAGCTCGACGTCGAGGCGGCCGCCGCGCTGGAGGCCGAGGACGACCTGATGGACCAGTTGCACCGGCAGCTGTTCAACGAGCTGCTCGCGAAGGACTGGCCGCACGGCATGGAGGCGGCCATCGACATCACCCTGTTGGGCCGCTACTACGAGCGCTTCGCCGACCACGCGGTCAGCGTCGCTCGCCGGGTGGTCTACCTGGTCACCGGCGAGCGGGAGATGCACGCATCTGCTGACTAGGCGCCCACCGGCCGACTCCGTCGTCCGCACACGGCACAGGCCCCCTCCCGGATCGGGAGGGGGCCTCTGCCGTGTGCGGCTACTTCTTGCCCTGGTTCTTGACGGCCTCGATGGCGGCGGCCGCGGCCTCGGGGTCGAGGTACTCGCCACCGGGCTTGGTCGGGCGCAGGTCGTCGTCCAGGTCGTAGCGCAGCGGGACGCCGGTGGGGATGTTGAGCCCCACGACCTCGTCCTCGCCCATGCCGTCCAGGTGCTTCACCAGCGCCCGCAGGCTGTTGCCGTGCGCGGCGACCAGCACGGTCAGGCCCGCGCGGAGGTCCGGGACGATCGCGTCGTACCAGTACGGCAGCATCCGGACGACGACGTCGGCCAGGCACTCGGTCTGCGGGCGCACCTCCGGGGGCAGCACCGCGTAGCGCGCGTCGCCGTCCTGGGAGTACTCGCTGTCGGGGTCGATGGGCGGCGGCGGGGTGCTGTAGGAGCGCCGCCAGACGGTGAACTGCTCCTCGCCGTACTCGGCGAGCGTCGCGGCCTTGTCCTTGCCCTGCAGCGCGCCGTAGTGCCGCTCGTTGAGCCGCCAGGAGCGCTTGACCGGGATCCACTGCCGGTCCGCGGCGGCCAGCGCCAGCTCGGCAGTGGTGATCGCGCGCTTGAGCACCGAGGTGTGCGTCACGTCGGGCAGCAGGCCGTGCTCGGCGAGGAGCTCACCACCCCGGGCGGCCTCACCGCGGCCCTTCTCCGACAGCGGCACGTCCACCCAGCCGGTGAACAGGTTGGCCTTGTTCCACTCGCTCTCGCCGTGGCGGAGCAGCACGAG
>DASQXT010000338.1:0-2390 GCA_035639575.1 Geodermatophilus sp. | reverse complement strand
AGGAAGGGCATGTAGGCCGGCGTCGGAAGGATCACGGGGCTGCCCGGCCGGGAGAAGTGCTCGATCGCGGCGGCCAGCCCGGCCAGGACGTCGGCCACCGGCCGCACCCGCTCTGGCGGCACCGCCCAGCCGTACCGGTCGGCCGACCACGCCGCGTAGGCCTCCGACATGCCCTGCACCAGCGCCGGCGGCAGGTAGCCGAAGGCCGCGGCGTCCACGGCCGCGTGCAGCGCCTCGGTGACCGCCGGCGCGGTGCCGAAGTCCATCTCCGCGACGAACGCCCCGATCGCGTCGGGGAACAGCGACCACTTGAGGCCGCCGCGGCGCCGCAGCTCCGCGACGGTCAGCTCGTCGAACCCGGCATCAGCCACGGGGGGCCCGGGCCAGGAGCTGCGCCAGGTGCACGCCCTCGCGGCCGGCGAGCTGGTCGAGCTGGGTGCGGCAGGAGAACCCGTCGGCGAGCACGACGGCGTCCGGCCCCGCGGCCCGGACGGCGGGCAGCAGCTGGTGCTCGGCGATCGCGACCGACACCTCGTGGTGACCGCGTTCGACGCCCCAGTTGCCGGCCAGCCCGCAGCAGCCGCCGACCCGGGTCACCGTCGCGCCGGCCTCCCGCAGCAGCCGCTCGTCGGTGGCCCACCCGAGAACGGCGTGGTGGTGGCAGTGCGGCTGGGCGACGACCTCCACCCCGGCCAGGGACGGCGGCGTCCAGCCCGGGGTCTCGCGCAGCAGCTCGGCCAGCGTGCGGGTGCCCGCGGCGACCCGCTCCGCGGCCGGTCCACCGACCAGCTCCAGGGCCTCGTGCCGCAGCACCGCGGTGCACGAGGGCTCCACGCCGACCACCGGGACGCCGTCGTCCACCAGCGGGGCGAGCAGCTCGACGGTGCGGCCCAGGGTGCGGCGGGCGGCGTCCAGCTGGCCGGTCGTGATCCAGGTCAGCCCGCAGCACGCCTCGGCCGGGGGGACCTGTACCCGGTAGCCGGCGTCCTCCAGCACCGCCGCCGTGGCCAGGGCCACCTCGGGGTCGAAGTGGTCGGTGAACGAGTCCACCCACAGGGCTACTGCTCGCCCACCCGCCCCACGCCCGCCGTCCGCCACCGGGCGCTCCGCCCACTGCTGCCGGAAGGTGCGGTCGGCGAACGCCGGCAGCGAGCGGCGCTGGTCGACGCCGGCGCCCCACTTGGCCAGCCGCCCACCGAGCCGCGACCGGGTGACCGCGTTGGTCAGCCGGGGCACGCGGGCGGCGACGTCGGCCCAGCGCGGCAGCCAGCCCAGCGTGTAGTGCGACCGCGGGCGCAGCCGGCGGCGGTAGCTCTGGTGCAGCACCTCGGCCTTGTAGGAGGCCATGTCCACGCCGGTCGGGCAGTCCCGCGAGCAGCCCTTGCACGACAGGCACAGGTCGAGGGCCTCGTGCACCTCCGGGGAGCGCCAGTCCCGCACCGGCCCGCCCGGGGCGAGCATCTCCTGCAGCACGCGCGCCCGGCCGCGGGTGGTGTCCTTCTCCTCCCGCGTCGCCGGCCACGACGGGCACATCACCCCGCCGCTGGCCTGCAGGTCGGCCCGGCACTTGCCGACGCCGGTGCAGCGGTGCACCGCGGCGGAGAAGTCGCCGCCGTCGTGCCGGTAGGCCAGCGCGAGGCCGGTGGTCCGGCGCGGCGCGGCGGCCACCCGGATGTCGTCCTCGACCCGCGCCGGGCGCACCAGCACGCCGGGGTTGAGCACGTCGTCGGGGTCGAACAGGCCCTTCACCCGCTCGAACAGGCCGAGCACGTGCGGCGAGTACATGGACGACAGCAGCTCGCTGCGCGCCCGTCCGTCGCCGTGCTCGCCGGACACCGAGCCGCCGTAGCGGGCCACCAGCGTCGCGGCGTCGGTGACGAAGGCCCGGTAGGCCTCGCGGCCGCGGTCGGTGCCCCTGCCGAGCGGGAAGTCGATCCGCACGTGCACGCAGCCGTCACCGAAGTGGCCGTACGGGACGCCCTGGAGCCCGTGCCGGTCCAGCAGCGCCTCGAACTCGCGCAGGTAGGCGCCCAGCTGCTCGACCGGGACGGCGGCGTCCTCCCAGCCGGCGTGCGCGGGCCGGCCGTCGGAGGTGCGGGCGGCCAGGCCGGCGCCGTCCTCGCGGATCCGCCAGATCGCCGCGGCCTCCGCGACGTCGGTGACCACCATCGAGTCCAGCGCGCCGGCGTCGCCCAGCACGCCCTTGGCCTTGGCCTCGACCTCGGCGACGCTGTCGCCGGTCAGCTCGACGATCAGCCAGCCGTCGCCGCGGGGCAGGTCCGGGACGACGGCCGCGGGGACGTCGCGCAGCCGCTGCACGATCCGCTGGTCGAGGCCCTCCACGGCGGTCGGCTGGTGCGGCAGCAGCCCGGGGGTGGCGTCGGCGGCGT
>DASQXT010000337.1:0-5030 GCA_035639575.1 Geodermatophilus sp. | reverse complement strand
GACCGCGTACTCGGCGTCCGCGCCGACGGGCAGTGCCGGACCGCCGACGTCGAAGCCCTCCGCGGTCGGGGTGAGCACCCACCCGGGTGGCCCGGCGGCCAGCGTGACGTCGGCCGGGTCGATGCCGTCGGGCAGCTGCGTGCGCATCCCGGTGATGCCCGAGGCGGCCTCCGACTCGGCGGAGAAGGCGAGCGTCACCGGACCGCTGCCGGCCACGGCGCCGTCCGCGCTGACCTCCACGTGGGCGGCCGCCGTCCCCGTACCGGCGGCGAGCAGGACGGCGCCCATCAGGACGGTGGCGGTGGTCCGGCGCACGGCCGGCGATCGAGTGGTCACGGTGCAGTGGTCGTCGGCGGGACGCGCCGGGTTCCCGCTGCCTCTCTCCGTGGTCCGGAGGTCACGGTTCGTAGGAGTCCCCGGGCGCGCCGGGATGTGGCGTCCGCTCTGAGCTGCACCGCGTCAGGAGACCCCCGATACGGAACCGTCCCTCCCTATCGTTCAAGCCGTGGTCCGAGGGAGACGGCGGACGGCGGGGCACCGGGCGGGGCGTCGCTCCTCGGTGGTCGTCCCCGTCACCTGGTTCACCTGTGCCGGACTCGCCGTCACCCTCGCGCTGGCTCTGCTCACGGGGGTACTCGCCCGCCGGGCCGGTCTCGAGCAGGGCACCCGCGCCTTCGAGAGCCTCGCCCGCGTCACGGCCGCCACGCTCACCCCCGCCCTGGACGGTGACCCCAGCCGGCCGCCCGACGCCCCCGGCGACCTGGGCACCCACGTCAGCGCGCTGGTCAAGGCCGGGCCGGTGGTCGCGGTCCGGGTGCGCGCCGCCGACGGTCGGGTGCTCTGGGCCGACGACCGCAGCGTCGTCGGCCAGAAGGCCCCCCTGCCACGCGAGGCACGGCAGGCCCTGGACTCGGGGTCGGTCGACTCGCTCGTGGCCGATCCCGGCGACCCGCGCGTGCTCCCCGGTCGCAGCAGCGGCCGGGTGTTGGTGGCCTGGGTGGCGGTGGAGGACGTGCACGGCACCCCCCTGCTGATCGAGTTCCACGAGAGCTACTCCGAGGTCACCGACCTCGCCCTGCGCGCCTGGAAGCGTTTCGCGCCGGCCGCGCTGGGCGCCCTGGCGCTGCTGCAGCTGATCCAGGTGCCGCTGGCCTGGCGGCTGGCGTCCCGGCTGCGCCGCTCGCGACTGGCCGAGGACGCGCTGCTGCAGGCCGCCGTGGACGCCTCGGACGCCGAGCGGCGCCGGATCGCCGGGGAGGTGCACGACCACGTCGTCCAGGACCTCACCGGGCTGGCCTACGACCTCGACGCGGCGCAGATGCGCGGCCGGCCGCGCAACGCCGAGGACGCCGAGCTGCTGGAGCGGACCGCGACCGCGGTGCGCCAGACCGTCGAGGACCTGCGCACCCTGCTCGTCGCGCTGATCCCGGCCCGCGGCGCCTTCCGCGGGGGCCTGCAGCCGGCCCTGCAGGTGCTGGCACAGGAGGTCGGCCGCTCCGGCATCCGCGTCTCGGTGTCCGCCGACGCCGCCCGGGACCTGCCCGGCCCGACGGCGGCACTGCTCTACCGCTGCGCCCAGGAGGCGCTGCGCAACGTGACCGCGCACAGCCGGGCGACCTCGGTCGAGGTCGCCGTCACCCGAGACCAGGGAGTCGCCACAATGCGTGTCGAGGACGACGGGCAGGGCTTCGACGAGAGCCGTCTGGGAGAACGGTTCGCGGCCGGCCACGTCGGGTTGCGGGCACTGGGTGAGCTGCTGGTGGACGCGGGCGGCTCACTGACGCTGACCAGCGCCCCGGGGCAGGGCACCCGGTTGGTCGCGACCGTGCCGCTGTCCACCACCGCGCCCCTGTCCGCCGGAGCGGCACGGTGATCCGGGTGCTGGTCGTCGACGACCACGCCGTCGTCCGGCGGGGCATCTCGAGCCTGCTGGACGCCGCCGACGGGCTGGAGTGCGTGGGCGCGGTCGGGGACGGCGACACCGCCCTCGACCTGGTCGAGCGGCTGGACCCCGACGTCCTGCTGCTGGACCTGTCGATGCCCGGACCGGACGGGGTGACGGTGATCCGCACGCTGCGCGAGCGCGGCCGCACCACGCCGGTGCTGGTGCTCACCTCCTTCGGCGAGCCCGACCGGGTGCTGCCCGCGCTGATCGCCGGCGCCGACGGCTACCTGCTCAAGTACCAGGACGGCGAGTCGATCCTCGACGCGGTGCGCTGCATCGCCGCGGGCGGAGCGCCGATCGACCCGATGGTGACCTCCGCGCTCCTCGCCGACCTGCGCGACCGCGGCCAGGGCGACCTGCTCACCGACCGGGAGAAGGAGGTGCTCGAGCTGGTCCGGCAGGGCCTGCCGAACAAGGTGATCGCCCGGCGGCTGCGGATCAGCGAGGCCACCGTCAAGACCCACGTCACGCGCATCCTGCAGCGCATCGGTGCCACCGACCGCACGCAGGCGGCGCTGTGGGCCGAGCGCCGGCTGCGGCCGGCCGGGCCGCACCGGACGACCGGATGAGCGGCCACGGCCGGCACCGCCCGGGCGACCGCGGAGCGGTCCCGCCGCCGGACCCGCAGCAGCGCCCGGTCCTGCTGCACTACGCGGCGAGCGGGTGGCCGGCGCGGCGGCGGTGGTCCGAGCGGCTGGTGCTGGCGGCCGGCGCGCTCGCCGTGCTGGGCGCCATCGGCATCGTGACGCTCACCGGCGCCTGGGCCGGCTACTCCCTGCTCGGGGGGCCGACCGAGCCCGCCCGCCGGGCGGCCGACGCGCCCGCGACCGGCACCGCGGCCCCCAGCCACCCGCCGTCGACGTCACCCGCCGGACCGTCGGAGAGCGCCGGCGCAGCACCGCAGCGCGGCACCACGCCGGGAGCGGACCGGTGGGCAGACCCCTCCCTCGCCGCCCAGGCGGCCACCGCGCCACCGGAGGCCGCGCCGCAGGGCGCCCCGCGGACGCCGACGCCGCCGCAGGGCCGTCCAGATCCCTCCACCCCACCGCAGACCGCGGGACCGCCGCCTCCGACGGAGGCGGCCGTGGCGCCGCAGACGCCGGCACCCACACCGGAGGCGGGGGACGTGGGGACGACCGGCTCGCCGGCCGGGACGCCGTCGGCAGACGCCCCGGCACCGCAGCCCGCACCGGCACCCGCACCCGAGCCGGCTCCCGCGCCGACGACGCCGACCACCCCGGCGACGCCCTCCTCCTCACCCTCGCCGCGGCCGGACGCCGACCGGCACCCGCGCGACCAGCACCGGGACGAGGACGAGGGCGAGGAGCACGAGCACGAGGACGGGAAGGACAAGAGGGACGAGGACAAGGGCGGCGGGTACGGCGGCGGGACCGCCGACCCGGCGCGGGGCGGCTCCGGCTCGCACGAGGAGCGGCTGGAGCAGTCCCCCGCCGTCCCGACGTCGTCGCCGGTGACCTCGCCGGCCGGGTGACCGCCCGGCTCAGCGGGTGCGGCGGAGCAGCGCCATGAACATCGCGTCGGTGCCGTGCCGGTGCGGCCACAGCTGGCCGTACGCACCGCGGGCGACGCCGGGCACCTCGGGGAACAGCGGCGCGACCGGCAGCACCTCGACGTCGTCCCGGCCGGCCGCGGCGTCGACCACGGCGACGGTCTCGTCGGTGTGCGGCGAGCAGGTCACGTAGGCGACCACCCCGCCGGGGCGCACCGAGGCCAGCGCGCCGTCGAGCAGCGCCGTCTGCAGGTCCACCAGCGGCGGGACGTCGTCGGGGGTGCGCCGCCAGCGCACCTCGGGACGGCGGCGCAGCGCCCCCAGGCCGGTGCACGGCGCGTCGAGCAGCACGCGGTCGAAGGAGCCCGGCGACCACGGCGGCGTCCGCCCGTCGGCGACCACCACCTCGACGTCGTCCTCGTCGCGCAGGGCGTGGCGGACCAACTCGGCGCGGTGCGGCGCGCGGTCGGCCGCGGTGAGCCGCACGCCCTCGGGCCGGACGGCGGCGAGCAGCCCGGCCTTGCCGCCGGGACCGGCGCAGACGTCGAGCCAGGCGGCGTCCGGGCCCTCCAGCGGCGCGCGGGCGAGCAGCAGGGCGGCCAGCTGGCTGCCCTCGTCCTGCACCGCGGCGCGGCCCTCACGCACCGACGGGACGCGCGCCGGGTCCCCGCCCCCCAGCCGGACGGCGTACGGCGACCACGGCCCGGGCTGCCCGCCGGCCTCGGCCACCAGCTGGTCGCGGGGCACCCGCCGGGCCACCAGGTGCACCTCCGGTGCGGCGTCGTCGGCCAGCAGCGCGGGCTCCACCTCGGCCTCGTCGCCGAGCGCGTCCCGCCAGGCCTCGACGATCCAGCGGGGGTGGTCGGTGGCCAGCGCCAGCCGCTGGTCGCCGTCCCCGTCGAGGCGCTCGACCCAGGCCGCGCGGTCCCCGCCCGCGGCGACCTTGCGCAGCACCGCGTTGACCAGCCCGGAGGCACCGGTGCCGACGATCGCCCGGGTCAGCGCCACGGTGGTGTCGACGGCGGCGTGCGCCGGCACCCGCAGGTCCAGCAGCTGGTAGGCGCCCAGGCGAAGCAGGTCGAGCACCCGCGGGTCGAGCTCGGCCAGCGGCCGGGAGACCAGCGTCGCCAGGACCGCGTCGAGCGTGCCCGTGGCGCGCAGCGTGCCGTAGGCCAGCTGGGTGGCGAAGGCGGCGTCACGCCCGCCCAGGTCGGCGGCGCGCTCGCGCAGCAGCTGGGGCAGCAGCAGGTTGGCGTAGGCGTCGCGGCTGCTGACGCCGTCGAGGACGTCGAAGGCGGTCAGCCGCGCGCCGTCGAGCACCGGGCGGGAGCGGCGGGACGGCGGGCGCCGGTCGGTGCGCCGGGGAGCGCCGGTCACGAGGCGTCGTCCCCCAGCCGCTCGCCCGGCTCGCCGAGAGCGGCGCGCGGCTGCTGGTGGCCACGCTCGACGGCATCGCCGCCGGCACCCTCGCGCCGCAGCCCCAGCCGGCCGAGGGGGTGAGCCTCGCGCCGCGCATCGAGCCGTCCGACGCGCGCGTCGACTGGTCGCTGCCGGCCTCCGTCGTCGACCGGCGGG
>DASQXT010000336.1:0-4999 GCA_035639575.1 Geodermatophilus sp. | reverse complement strand
TACCTGCGCCGGCTCAACGAGGTCCGTCGCGCCCACCCGGCGCTGCAGCAGCTGCGCACGCTGCGGTTCCACCACGTGGACAACCCGAACCTCATCTGCTTCTCCAAGACCGACCCCGGCTCGCAGGACGCCGTCCTGGTGGTGGTGAACCTCTCCAGCCACCACACCCAGATCGGGACGACGTCCCTCGACCTGCCGGCGCTCGGCCTGGACTGGTACGAGCGGTTCACCGTGACCGACGAGCTGACCGGCCACAGCTGGGACTGGGGCCAGTTCAACTACGTCGAGCTCGACCCCTACCGGGAGCCGGCGCACGTCTTCTCGATCAGCTACCCCCGGCAGGTCCAGGTACCGCCGCCGGTGGCCTGAACGAGGCCCTCTTTGCCCTGCCGCCACCACCACCGGCCTCGTCCAGAGGCTCACCCCGAGCTCTCGCGGGGTGAGGAGGACGAGGTCCTTCGACCAAGGGGCCAGACCTCCCGATGACCGATCCCGTCCCCGACTCCCCCGCCGGCCGCCCCGAGGCGACGCCGTCGGCGCTGCCGGCCCCCGGCACCGACCCCGAGTGGTACAAGCGCGCCGTCTTCTACGAGGTGCTCGTCCGCGGCTTCGCCGACAGCAACGCCGACGGCGTCGGCGACCTCCGCGGCATGATCGACAAGCTGGACTACCTGCAGTGGCTCGGCGTCGACTGCCTCTGGCTGCCGCCGTTCTTCGCCTCCCCGCTGCGTGACGGCGGCTACGACATCAGCGACTACACCGCAGTGCTGCCCGAGTTCGGCGACATCGACGACTTCACGGTCCTGCTCGGCGAGGCCCACGTCCGCGGCATCCGCGTGATCATCGACTTCGTCATGAACCACACCTCGGACCAGCACCCCTGGTTCCAGGCCAGCCGCAGCGACCCCGAGGGGCCCTACGGCGACTTCTACGTGTGGAGCGACGACGACACCCGCTACGCCGACGCGCGGATCATCTTCGTCGACACCGAGAGCTCGAACTGGACCTTCGACCCGGTGCGCAAGCAGTACTTCTGGCACCGGTTCTTCTCCCACCAGCCCGACCTGAACTTCGAGAACCCGCGGGTGCAGGAGGCGATCATCGACGCCCTGCGCTTCTGGCTGGACCTGGGCATCGACGGCTTCCGGCTCGACGCCGTCCCCTACCTCTACGAGGAGGAGGGGACCAACTGCGAGAACCTGCCCAAGACCCACGAGTTCCTCAAGCAGGTCCGCAAGGTGGTCGAGGCCGACTACCCCGACCGCGTGCTGCTGTGCGAGGCCAACCAGTGGCCGGGCGACGTCGTCGAGTACTTCGGCGAGGACGGCGACGAGTGCCAGATGGCCTTCCACTTCCCGGTGATGCCGCGCCTGTTCATGGCCGTCCGGCGGGCGCAGCGGTTCCCGATCTCGGAGATCATGGCCCAGACGCCGGACATCCCGGACAACTGCCAGTGGGGCATCTTCCTGCGCAACCACGACGAGCTGACCCTCGAGATGGTCACCGACGAGGAGCGCGACTACATGTGGGCGGAGTACGCCAAGGACCCCCGCATGAAGGCCAACATCGGCATCCGCCGCCGGCTGGCGCCGCTGCTGGACAACGACATGGACACCCTCGAGCTGTTCAACGCGCTGCTGCTGTCGCTGCCCGGCTCACCGGTCCTCTACTACGGCGACGAGATCGCCATGGGCGACAACATCTGGCTCGGTGACCGCGACGGGGTCCGCACGCCGATGCAGTGGACGCCGGACCGCAACGGCGGCTTCTCCACCGCCGACCCGCAGCGGATGTACCTGCCACTCAACGCCGACCCGGTCTACGGCTACCAGGTCACCAACGTCGAGTCGCAGCTGCGCAACACCAACTCGATGCTGCACTGGATCCGGCAGATGATCCAGGTCCGCAAGCAGCACCCGACCTTCGGCCGGGGCAGCTTCGCCGAGATCGGCTCGCGCAACCCGACGGTGCTCTCCTTCGTCCGCGAGTTCGGCGACGACGTCGTGCTCTGCGTCAACAACCTCTCCCGGTTCCCGCAGCCGGTGGAGCTGGACCTGCGCCGCTTCGAGGGCTACACCCCGGTCGAGCTGACCGGACGGGTGGAATTCCCGCAGATCGGGGTCCTGCCCTACATGCTCACCCTCGCCGGCCACGGCTTCTACTGGTTCGAGCTGGCCAAGCCCGCCGAGCCGGTGGAGGAACCCGCCGAGACCGACGACACCTCGGTCGCCGACTCCCTGCTGGCCGCGGGCCTCGTCGGCAGCGGAGAGGAACGGCCGCCGGAAGGCTCGGCCGACACGGGAGGACCCCGATGAACGTCCTGACCGGACTGCTCCAGGAGTGGATGCCGTCCCAGCGCTGGTTCGGCGGCAAGGGACGGGAGTGGGCCGACGTCGCGGAGGAGAGCTTCTTCCTGGACCGGTCCCACCCCGTGCTGTCGATCCACCGGGTGACGGTCACCTACACCGACGGCGTCAGCGAGACCTACCTGGTGCCGCTGTCCTGGCGCGACCACCCCGCGGAGGGGCTGACCGCGGCCCTCGTCGGCACCGTCCCGCACGAGAACGGCGAGAACTACGCCTACGACGCGATGCGCGACCGCGAGGCGACCACCAGCTGGCTGACCCACCTCGCCGAGGGGGCGACCGTCGGCCCGATGCGGTTCGTCCCGGGCGAGGGCGCCGAGATCCCGGCCGGGCTCCCCGGCGACATCCTCTCCACCGAGCAGAGCAACACCTCGCTGGTCTACGGGCAGGAGGCGATCCTCAAGCTGTTCCGCCGGCTCGAGCCCGGCCTGAACCCGGACGTCGAGGTCCACAGCGCCCTGCGCGGGACCGACAACCCGCACATCGCGCCGCTGCTCGGCCACGCCGAGATCGACCACGACCGGGACGCCGACACCCCGCCGGCCACGGTCTTCATGCTGCAGACCTTCGTGCCCAACGCCAGTGACGGGTGGCGGCTGGCCACCGCCAGCGTGCGCGACCTCTACGCCGAGGGCGACCTGCACGCCGACGAGGTGGGCGGGGACTTCGCCGCCGACAGCGAGCGGCTGGGCGCGGCGACCGCCTCGGTGCACGCCGACATGGCGCGGGTGCTGCCGACCGAGGAGGCCGACCCGGCCTGGTTCGGCACGGTCGCGCGGCAGATGAACGAGCGGCTCGACGCCGCCATCGAGGTCGTGCCCCAGCTGGCCGAGCACGCCGACGGGCTGCGGGCGGTCTACGCGGCGGTGGCCGAGAGCCCCGAGCCCGTCGTCCGCCAGCGGGTCCACGGCGACCTGCACCTGGGCCAGGTGCTGCGCACCGCGACCGGGTGGATCGTCCTGGACTTCGAGGGCGAGCCGGCCCGCCCGCTCGCCTCGCGGCGCGAGCTGGACAGCCCGATGCGCGACGTCGCGGGCATGCTGCGCAGCTTCGACTACGCCGCCCGGCACATGCTCGTGGAGCAGCCGGGTGATCAACAACGCGCTTACCGCGCGCAGGAGTGGGCAGAGCGCAACCGGAGCGCCTTCTGCGCGGGCTACGCGGCCGCGAGCGGGACGGACGCCTGCGGCAACAGCCCGTTGCTGCGGGCGCTCGAGGCGGACAAGGCCGTCTACGAGTGCGTCTACGAGGCGCGCAACCGCCCGCACTGGCTGATGATCCCGCTGCAGTCGCTGTCCCGGCTCACCGCCGCGGGCTGACGAAGGACCCCTCTGCCCCACCGCTCGCACGCTCGCGGCGGGGCCCTGCAGAGGGGCCGGACCACCGACACATCGGCACCGAAGAGGACGGCGAGCGATGACATCCCCGGACGAGACCGAACGCACGACCGACTCACCCCCGACCGGCGGGCAGGCCCCCGCGACGCGGGAGGAACTACAGGCCGTCGTCGAGGAGCGGACCGCCGCGGCCGCCGCGGCCGAGGACGGGCCGATCGTCAACGCCGCCCCGGCGCGCAAGCGGGCCGCGGCGAAGAAGGCCCCCGCGGCGAAGAAGGCCGCGCCCGCCAAGAAGGCGACCGCAGCCGAGGGCACGGCGGCGAAGAAGACGACCGCCCGCAAGACGACCGCGAAGAAGACGGCAGCCGGCGCTGCGGCACCGGCGACCAAGCGCGCACCGCGCAAGAAGGCCGCCCAGGCCGACGTCGTCGCCGAGCAGGGCGGCACCGCCGAGCCCGCGGTGGCCCCGGCACCGATCGCCGAGCCGGGCAGCCCCAGCGGCGCCCCGGCGGGCCAGCCCGAGCCCCCGAGCCCCGACCCGGCGGAGCCGAGCACCCCGCAGGCGCCGGACGAGGACGGCGGCACGTCCACCCACGCCACGTCCACCCAGGCCACGCCCACCCAGACCCCGCCCACGCAGCCCGCCGGGGACACCACGGTCGGCACCGGGTCGGAGGTGGCGGCGGCGACCGTCCCCGAGGGGCAGGAACCCGCCGAGGAGGGCCTGGCCCACCAGGAGGCGCCCGCCGAGGTCGGCGAGGAGCAGCTGCGCGCCGTCGTCGACGGCTGGTCCTACGCCCCGCACAGCGTGCTCGGCGCGCACCCCGCCCGCGAGGGCTGGGTGGTGCGCACCCTGCGTCCCGACGCGGTCTCGGTGACCGTCGTCGATGAGGACGGCTCGCGCCACGAGGCCCGCCCGCTGCACGCCGGCGGCGTCTTCGAGGCGCACCTGGCCGGGCAGCCCGGCGACTACCGGCTCGAGGTGACCTACGGGGACGGCGCCGACAGCACCAACACCTTCGTCGTCGACGACCCGTACCGCTGGCTGCCTACCGTCGGCGAGCTCGACCAGCACCTCATCCGCGAGGGCCGGCACGAGCGGCTGTGGGAGGTGCTCGGCTCACACGTGCGGCGCTACGACACCCCGCGCGGTCCGGTCGAGGGCGTCTCCTTCGCCGTCTGGGCGCCCAACGCCCAGGGTGTGCGGGTGACCGGCGACTTCGACTACTGGCAGGCCCGCGCCTACCCGATGCGCTCGCTGGGCTCCTCCGGTGTGTGGGAGGTCTTCATCCCCGG
>DASQXT010000335.1:0-2190 GCA_035639575.1 Geodermatophilus sp. | reverse complement strand
CGCGCATCCGCGCGCTGACCGGGCGCCCGCCGCTGCCCTCCCCCGACCGCGCGGCCGCCCCGGCGCCGGTCGCCCCCCGGGTGCCGGCCCCTCGCGGCCCGCGCCTCGCTCCCGCCGTCCTCGTGATCGGGTCGTCCACCGGCGGCCCGGAGGCGCTGGCCCGCGTGCTGCCGCAGCTGCCCGCCACCCTGCCGGTGCCGGTGCTGCTGGTGCAGCACATGCCACCCGTCTTCACCCGCCAGTTCGCCCAGCGCCTGGACCGGCTCTGCTCCCTGCGGGTCGTCGAGGCCGTCGACGGGACGCCGCTGCTGCCGGGCACCGTGCACCTGGCCCCCGGCGACCGGCACCTCGTCGTGCGCACCACCCCGCGCGGCCCGGTCACCGCCCTGACCCAGGACCCGCCGGAGAACTTCTGCCGGCCCGCCGTCGACGTGCTGTTCCGCTCCGCCGTCGCTGCCTACGTCGGCGCCGTCCTCGGGGTCGTGCTCACCGGCATGGGGTCCGACGGCCGCACCGGCGCCGGCGCCATCCGCGCCGGCGGCGGCACCGTGCTCGCCCAGGACCAGGCCACCTCCGTGGTCTGGGGCATGCCGGGGGCGGTCACCCAGGCCGGCTTCGCCGACGAGGTGCTGCCGCTGGACCGGGTCGCCGAGGCGATCACCCGCCTGCTGCCCCACCCGCGGCCCGGCGCGGGCCTCCCGCGTGCCGCCGCTGCTGCCGGGGTCGGGGGTGCCGGGTGACCCTGACCGCGACCAGCTTCGACTGGGTGCGCCAGCTGGTGCACCGGGAGAGCGCCATCGTCCTGCAGCCCGGCAAGGAGTACCTGGTCGAGGCCCGGCTGCTGCCGATGGCCCAGCAGCTGGGCTGCGCCGGGGTGAGCGAGCTGGTGGACTCGGTGCGCAGCACCCCGGACCCGGCCAAGACCCGGCGCATCGTCGAGGCGCTCACCACGAACGAGACGTCCTGGTTCCGGGACGGCGACCCGTTCACCGCGTTGACCGGCACGGTGCTGCCCCAGCTGCTCGCCACCCGCGCCGCGCACGAGCGGATCAAGGTCTGGTCGGCCGCCTGCTCCAGCGGGCAGGAGCCGTACACGATCGCGATGCTGCTGTCCGACGCGCTGCCCGATGCCGGCAGCCGCGTGCAGATCACGGCCACCGACCTCTCCCGCCAGATGGTCGAGCGCACCCGGGTCGGCCGGTTCAGCCAGCTCGAGGTCAACCGCGGGCTGCCGGCGTCGATGCTGGTGCGGCACTTCACGCGGGCGGGCAACGAGTGGGAGATCGCCCCGGCGCTGCGCAAGATGGTGACCGCGAGCGAGTGCAACCTGGCGGCGCCGCTGAACCTGCTCGGGCCGTTCGACGTGGTCTACCTGCGCAACGTGCTCATCTACTTCGACCTGCCCACCAAGCGGGCCATCCTGACCCGGGTCCGCCAGCTCATGCGACCCGACGGGTGGCTGTTCCTCGGCGCGGCCGAGACCACCCTCGGTGTCGACGACAACTGGGAGCGGGTCGTCCTCGGCCGCGGCTCCGCCTACCGCCCACGTAAGGGAGCCTGACCGATGAGAGCTCTGGTGATCGACGACTCCCGTGCCATGCGGCGCATCGTCGGCTCGATCCTCAAGGACCTGGGGTTCGAGGTGCGCGAGGCCGGCGACGGCCGCCAGGCCCTCGACGTGCTGCAGGACGGCCAGACCGAGGGGTGGCTGCCCGACCTCTGCTGCATCGACTGGAACATGCCGGTGATGGACGGGCTCCAGTTCGTCATGGCCACCCGCGCCAACCCCGCCTACCGGCAGGTGACCTTGATGATGGTCACCACCGAGAGCGAGACCGGCCAGATCGTCAAGGCCCTGGCCGCCGGCGCCCACGAGTACCTGATCAAGCCGTTCACCGCCGACGCGCTCCGCGACAAGCTGGCGCTGCTCGGCCTTCTCCCCGAGGAGGTGTCCGCGTGACCCTGTCCGCAGCTCCGCCGATCACCGCGCTGCTGGACGCCGGGACGGTGCAGAGCATCGCCGACGAGATCTGGCCGTCCCTGGTCGGTGACGGCGAGGCGTTCGTGCCCGTCCCGGTGCCGCCGCCGGCCGACGTCGTCAGCGCCTGGGTCGACATCATCGGCCCCTGGACCGGCTCGGTCGTCGTGAGCTGCGCCCCGGCCACCGCCGCGGCACTCACCGAGAGCGTC
>DASQXT010000334.1:0-8912 GCA_035639575.1 Geodermatophilus sp. | reverse complement strand
TCCTCGAGCGGCGGGAGCCGGTCCTGCGCGGCCAGGACGACGTCGGCGTCGTCGAGCCGGCCGTCGTCCTCGGCCGCGGTGTCGAGGACCGTGGCCCCGCAGCTCCACACCCCCAGCAGCACCGCCGCGGTCTGCCAGTGCACCGGCAGAGCCACGGCGACCGTGCTGCCACCGGTGACGTCGAACTCGTCCTGCAGCAGGTTCGCCGTCTTGGCCACCCAGTTGGCCAGGGTGGCCGCCGACAGCTCGACCCGCCCGCCGCCGAGGTCGTCGTAGGAGGTCAGCAGCGGTGCCGCCGGTGCGCGGCGCAGCGTCGCGGCGAGCAGGTCGGCGGGGGTCATGCCCCCATCGTGCCCGCCGACCCCGTCCCGAGCCTGCGAGGCGTGGGGAGGACGGGGTCCTTCTTCAGTTGATGCAGCCGGTGTCGGCCGCGGTGCGCGCGTCCTCGCCCTCGACCGGCTGCGACGGGGCGGCCTGGTCGACGGCCTGGCCGACCCCGTTGAAGTCCGAGCCGAGCACCAGCTGCACGGTGCCGGAGACGGTGTCCTGGCCCTCCTCGACGGCCGCGCCGGGCACGGCCGCGGCGACCGTGGCGGCCAGGGCCTCGTCGCCGGCGGCGTACCGGACGACGGTGGTGTCGTAGCGGGAGGAGTCGGCGTTGCCGGTCGTCCCGACGGCGAACCCGGCGCTCTCCAGCGCGGCGGCGGCCTTGGCGGCCAGCCCGGAGGTGCCCGAGCCGTTGAGGACGTCGACGGTCACCGCGGACGGCGCGACCGTCTCGGGCGCGGCGGGCGTGGTCCCGGCCGGCGCCTCGGGCTCGGCGGACAGGTCGGCGAAGAAGGTGTGGAGGGTGTTCTGGTCCGCGAGCCGGATGATCGAGCGGCCCTGCGCGTCGCGGTCGGTGCCGACGTAGGGGATGGTCTGGAACTCGATGCTGCCGGCGGTCACCGACTGCATCTGCTGGGCCAGCTGGAACAGGTCCAGGCCCTTGTCGATGGTCAGCGACTGGGACGCCGCCTCGACCAGCTCCCGCTGCTTGCCCAGGTTCAGCAGGACGTCGTCGGAGAGCATCTTGCGCAGCACGCCGGCGATGAAGACCTGCTGGCGGACGATCCGGTCGAAGTCGCCGCGGGGCAGGCCGTGCCGCTGGCGGACGAACTTCAGCGCGTCGGCGCCGCTGATCGTCTGGACGCCGGCGGGGAACACCGCCCCGGACCAGGCGGAGTCGTCGACGGCCTTGCACAGGTTGACCTCGACGCCGCCGACGACGGAGCTGAGGTTGAAGAAGCCGAGCAGGTCGACCTCGGCGTAGTGGTCGATGCGCAGGCCGGTGAGCTTGCTGATCGTCTGCACCAGCAGCTGCGCCCCGCCGGCCTGGCGGACCTCCTCGGAGGCGGTCGCCGGGGTGTCGGCGTAGCCGTGCGCGTAGGCGGCGTTGAGCTTGTCCTTCCCGTAGCCGGGGATGTCGACGTAGGAGTCGCGGGGGAAGGAGACGAAGGAGGCGCGCGACCCGTCGGCCGGGACGTGCACCAGGATCATCGTGTCGGTGTTGATGCCCGAGTCGGTGCCGGCGTTGAGGCTGGCCAGCTGCTCGTCGGAGAGGTTGGCCCGGCTGTCGTTGCCGACCAGCAGCAGGTTCATCGCCTCGGCGTCCCCGGTGCCGCTGTTGCCGTCGGTCGGGATGGCGTCGGTGCGGTTGACCGTCGCCTCGGCGACCTGACCGAGGTACCAGCCCCAGCCGGACCCGGCGAGCAGCACGACCGACAGCACCCCGGCGACGGCGCGGGCCGCGGTGGCCGCGCGGCGGGTGCGCCGGCGCGGCGACGGACCCTCCTCGGCGGACTCGTCGGCCCCCTGGGAGCGGGCACGGGGAGAGCCGGCGCGGCCGGCCCGGGGGTCCAGGCGCGCCGGCAGCTGCCGGTCGCTCCCCGCTCCGGGGTTCTGTCGTCTCACGGGGGTCCTTCCTCGTGCTCGTCCGCGCGGACACGACGCCGATCCGTCGTGACCGGGGCCGACCTGGGTGCGGCCGCCGTCGAGGGCGGCGGGCGTCGACCCGGAGGCTGAGGACGATGCTAGGTGCCGCGAGCCGCGCCCGGCCCCCGTTCCGTGGCGAAACGGGACACGTGTGACCAGCGGTGCTGGGGCGACGCAGCGGTCGCGGACGGCGGGGGTCCGGCTCGTACCGTGGCGGCATGACGCACACCCCGGGGACCCTGTCCATCGGCGCCCGTCGGGTCGGTCCCGGCGAGCGGCCCCTGGTGATCGCCGAGCTCGGCATCAACCACGACGGCCACCTCGACCGGATGCACCGCATGATCGACGACGCCGCCGACGCGGGCGTCGAGTGCGTCAAGTTCCAGTCGCACGTCGTCGAGGACGAGATGATCCCCAACGACGTCGTGCCCGGGAACGCCGACGAGTCGATCTACGGGATGATGCAGCGCTGCGCGCTCTCGGCGAGCGAGGAGCGCGAGGTGTTCGCCCACGCACACGAGCGCGGGATGCTCGCGCTGTCCACGCCGTTCAGCCGCGCCGCGGCCGACCGGCTGGCCGAGCTCGACGTCCCCGCGTTCAAGATCGGCTCGGGGGAGTGCAACAACTACCCACTGGTCCGGCACATCGCCTCGTTCGGCAAGCCGGTGCTGCTGAGCACCGGCATGAACGACGTCAGCACCATCCGCCCGTCGGTGGAGCTGCTGCGCACCAGCGGGGTGCCGTTCGCGCTGATGCACTGCACGAGCATGTACCCGACCCCGCCGGAGAAGGTCCGCCTCGGCGGGATCACCGAGCTGGGGGAGGCCTTCCCCGACGCCGTCCTGGGCCTGTCGGACCACACCACGTCGATCTACGCCTGCCTCGGCGCGGTCGCCGTCGGCGCCGCGGTGCTGGAGCGGCACTTCACCTCGGACCTGTCCTGGAGCGGGCCGGACATCCCGATCTCCAGCACCCCGGAGGAGTTCGCCCGGCTCATCGAGGGCGCCGACGTGCTCGGCCTGGCCCGCGGCGGGCGCAAGGAGATCCTCCCGGAGGAGCAGCCCACCATCGACTTCGCCTACGCCTGCGTCGTGACCACCCAGCCGGTCGGCGCCGGTGAGGAGTTCACCGTCGACAACCTGTGGGTCAAGCGCCCCGGCACCGGCGAGGTCGTGGCCAAGCACTACGACGAGCTGCTCGGCCGGCGGGCGAGCCGCGACCTGCCCGCCGACGTGCAGGTGGCGTGGTCCGACCTGGCCAACGCGTGACGGCAACGGGACGGCCCCGGCGCGTCGTCGGCCTCACCGGCACGCGCGCGGACTTCGGCAAGATGCGCGACGTCTACCTGGGGCTGCAGGAGGCCCCCGGCATCGAGTTCTCGCTCGTGGTCACCGGCATGCACCTGCTGCACCGGTACGGCTACACGCTGCGCGAGATCGAGCGGGCCGGCCTGCGGGCGCTGCACCACGTGCCCAACCAGGTCGAGGACGAGCCGATGGCGCTGGTGCTGGCCAACAGCATCAACTCGATCACCCGGCTGCTGCTCGCGGAGTCGGCGGACATGGTGCTGGTGCACGGCGACCGGGTCGAGGCCCTCGCCGGGGCGCTGGCCGGCAGCCTCACCAACACCCGCGTCGCGCACGTCGAGGGCGGTGAGGTCTCCGGGACGATCGACGACGCCATCCGGCACTCGCTGAGCAAGCACGCCCACGTGCACTTCGTGGCCAACGACCGCGCCCGCGCCCGGCTGCTGCAGCTGGGTGAGGAGGCCGAGCGGGTGCTGGTCGTCGGCAGCCCCGAGGCCGACGCGCTCGCGGTGGCGGCGGAGTCGGACCTGGCCCCGGTGCGCGAGCACTACGGCACCCCGGCCCCGCCCTACGGCGTCCTGGCGCTGCACCCGGTGACCACCGAGCTGGAGCTCAACCGGCGGCACGCCGAGGCGGTCGTCGACGGCGTGCTCGCCGCCGGGGGCTCGTGGGTGGTCATCGACCCCAACAACGACGAGGGCACCCACGACGTCCGGGCCGCGCTCGAGCGCCTCGACGGCCGCCCCGACGTCGTCCGCCTGCCGTCGATGCGCTTCCCCGCCTACCTGACGCTGGTCCGCCACGCCGAGGTCGTGGTCGGCAACTCCAGCAGCGGCGTCCGGGAGGCGCCGGTGCTCGGGACGCCGTCGGTGGACGTCGGGTCGCGGCAGACCGACCGCTCCCCGGCGGCCTCGGTCCGGCACGTGCCGGCGGTAGCCGCGGAGGTGGCCGGCGCGATCCGGGCCGCCCGGGCGGCGGGGCGCAGCCGGCCCGAGGAGCACTTCGGGTCCGTCGGCGCCGCCGGGCGGATCGTCGAGGCCGTCCGCGGGGACCGGGTGTGGGACCTCGGGCTGCAGAAGCGCTTCGTCGACCGGCCGCTGGCCGAGGGCGTCTAGCGTTCGAGGACCGCCCGGGCGGCGGCGAGGTCCTCGGCGGTGTCGACGTCGAGGCTGCGCTCCTCGGGCATCTCGACCACCGCGAGCGGGGGCACCAGGACGGCCCCGGCCGCGGCCATGTCGCCGGCCGCGGTCACGTAGACCGCGCCGTTCGGGCGCAGCGCGCGGGGCAGCTGCTGGCGTGGTGCCTCCAGGTCGGCCCAGGTGCGCACCGGGGACGCCGTCCCCGCGTCGTCGACGAGCAGCTGCTTGAGCGGGTGGTGGCCGACCGCGCAGCCGGTGAGCGTGCTCCCCACGTCCCCGGTCGCGTGCCGGTCCAGGACGGCGCGCACGTCGTCCCCCGTGCGCAGCGGCGAGGTGGGCTGCAGGAGCAGCACGAGGGTGTCGCCGGGCAGCGCCAGCGTCCGCACGGCGTGCAGGACGGCGTCCACCGTGCGGCTGTCGCCGGTGGCCAGCTCGGCCGGCCGGTCGACGACCGTGCACCCCAGCTGCCGGGCCTCGGCCGCGATGTCGGCGCCGTCGGTGCTGACGACGACCTCGTCGACGCCGGCGTCCCGCGCGGCGCGGACGGCGTGGCCGACGAGGGAGAGCCCCCCGATCCGGGCGAGGTTCTTGCCGGGCAGTCCCTGCGAGCCGGCCCGGGCGGGGACGACGGCGACCACCCTCGGCGGGTTCCCCGGAGCCGGCACGCGGGCGACGCTAACAGCGCGGCACGACACGCCTCACCCCGCGGGAGGATGACCCCGCCACCCCGGCGCGGGAGGATCGCCGCATGCGCGTGCTCGTCACCGGGGGAGCGGGCTTCATCGGCTCGCACTACGTCCGGACCATGCTCACTGGCGGTTACCCGGGCTTCGAGGACGCCGAGGTGACCGTCTTCGACAAGCTCACCTACGCCGGCAACCCGGCAAACCTGGGGCCGGTCGCCGACTCGCCGCGGTACCGGTTCGTGCGGGGGGACATCTGCAGCGCCGTCGACCTCGACGCCGCCCTGCCCGGCCACGACGTCGTCGTCAACTTCGCCGCCGAGTCGCACGTCGACCGCTCCATCACCGGCGCCTCGGAGTTCGTGCTGACCAACGTGCTCGGCGCCCAGCAGGTGTTCGAGGCCTGCCTGCGGCACGGCGTCCGCCGGGTCGTCCACGTCTCCACCGACGAGGTCTACGGCTCGATCGACCAGGGCTCGTGGACCGAGGACCACATCCTGGAGCCGAACTCGCCGTACTCGGCGGCCAAGGCCGGCGGGGACCTGATCGCCCGCGCGTACGCGAAGACCTACGGGCTGGACATCTCCATCACCCGGTGCAGCAACAACTACGGGCCGTACCACTTCCCCGAGAAGGTCATCCCGCTGTTCGTCACCAACCTCCTCGACGGGCACAGGGTGCCGCTGTACGGCGAGGGGGCCAACGTGCGCGACTGGCTGTTCGTCGACGACCACTGCCGCGGCATCCAGCTGGTCGTGGAGAAGGGGCTGCCCGGCGAGTTCTACAACATCGGCGGCGGCCGGGAGCTGTCCAACCGGGAGCTGACCGAGAAGCTGCTCGAGGCCACCGGCCGCGACTGGAGCTACGTCGAGAACATCGTCGACCCGCGCGGCGGCGGCCACGACCTGCGCTACTCGGTGGACCACTCCAAGACCGCCGCGCTCGGCTACGCGCCGCGGATGGGCTTCGAGGAGGGGCTCGCCCTCACCGTGCAGTGGTACCGGGACAACCGGGCCTGGTGGGAGCCGCTCAAGGCCGGAGTCGCCGGCAGCGTGGCCCCCGCCCGGGCATGACCGGAGCCGACTCCCCGATCGCCTGGCTGGTCACCGGCGCCCGCGGGCAGCTCGGCGGCGACCTGCTCGCCGTCCTGGCCGGCCGGCCCGGGGAGTGCGTCACCCCGCTGGGGCGCGCCGAGCTCGACCTGACCGACGAGCGGCAGGTGCGCGACGTCGTCCGCCGCTGGCTGGACGGCGTCGGCGCGGCCCGTCCCGTCGTCCTCAACGCCGCCGCCTACACCGCCGTGGACGCCGCGGAGACCGACGAGGAGACCGCGCTGCTGGTCAACGGCCGCGCCCCCGGCTGGCTGGCCGAGGAGCTCGCCGGGCGCGGGCGGCTGGTGCACGTCTCCACCGACTACGTCTTCGACGGCGAGGCCACCGAGCCCTACCCGGTGGACGCCCCGGTCGCCCCGCGCTCGGCCTACGGCCGGACCAAGGCGGCGGGGGAGCGCGCGGTCGCGGCCGCCGGGGGCGACGCCGCCGTCGTCCGCACCGCGTGGGTGTACGGCGCGCACGGAGGCAACTTCGTGCGCACCATGGCCGGCCGCGCCCTCGCCGGCGCCCCGGTCTCGGTGGTCGACGACCAGGTCGGCTCGCCGACGTGGGCGGCCGACCTCGCCACCGGCCTGGTGGCGCTCGGCGCCCGACCCGGTCCGGTGCCGCCGGTGCTGCACCGCACCGACGCCGGTGCGGTCAGCTGGTACGGCCTGGCCCGCGCCGTCTACGAGGAGGTCGGCGCGGACCCGGCCCTGGTGACCCCGACGACGACCGAGGCCTTCCCGCGCCCGGCGCCCCGTCCGGCGTGGTCGGTGCTCGACGGCAGCGCGTGGCTGGCCGCCGGGCTGCCCGCGCCGCGGCCCTGGCGGACGGCGCTGCACCTCGCCCTCCAGGAGTGGCCGCCCCGCTGAACCGTGGGGCGCGTGGGACCGGAGTGGCCAGCGGGTCGGGACGGGCGGGATCTCCGCGAAGTCGTCGCCGCGTCGACTCAACACCGGTCGTGGCCCGGCCGATGGTGTGCGTGGACAGATGCGCCCTCGTGCAGGGCGCAGCCGCCACGCTCCACCGGAGGACCAGCCCGTGCGCCGACGCCTGCTCGCCGGAACCACCGCCTTCGTCGCCCTCACCGGGGTCGTCCTGGTGCTGCCCGTCTACTCCGAGCCGAACCCCGGGGCCGTGCCCGTCGAGACGTCGGTGGAGGAGGTCGCGATGGGGTCGTTCAGCGACCCCGCGCCCCAGGCGAAGGTGCAGGAGGGCACCACCGAGCCGGTCGCCGGCGTGCCCGACACCGTCCCGACGCTGTCGGCGAGCGCCACCGACGTCGCCGAGTTCTCACTGGTCGGCGTCACCTGGGCCTACGACCAGGCGGTCACCGACACCGTCGTGAAGGTGCGGGTCCGCGATGCGGACGGCACCTGGGGGACGTGGACCGAGGTCAGCGCGGAGGCCGGCGAGCAGGAGGACGAGACGGCCACCGGCCACCCCGTGCGGGGCGGGACGGCGCCGCTGTGGACCGGTCCGTCGACCGCGGTGGAGGCCGAGCTGGTGACCCGCTCGGGCGCGCAGCCCACCGACGTGCAGCTGGACCTGGTCGACCCGGGCGAGAGCGCGGCCGACGCCTCCCTCGGCGACCCCGACATCACCGAGACCGCCGACGCGGCCGTGGCGATGCCCCCCGTCTTCTCCCGGGCCCAGTGGGGCGCCGACGAGAACCTCATGAAGTGGCCCCCGCAGTACGCCAGCACCATCAAGGCCGCGACGCTGCACCACACCGCCGGGTCGAACGACTACACCCCCGAGCAGGTGCCGGCGATCCTGCGCTCGACGTACACCTACCACTCGCAGAGCCTGGGCTGGGGCGACATCGGCTACAACGTCCTCGTCGACAAGTTCGGCCGGCTCTGGGAGGGCCGCTCCGGCGGCCTGGCGAGCACCGTGGTCGGCGCGCACGCGGGCGGCTTCAACACCTCGACCTTCGGGGTGTCGATGATGGGCAACTACGACGTCGTCGACACGCCCCAGGCCATGATCGACTCGGTCGCGGCGATCATCGCCTGGAAGTTCTCGCTCTACGGCGTCGACCCGCGGGGGACGACGACGCTCACGTCGGGCGGCACGGACAAGTACGCCGCCGGCGTGCGGGTCACCCTCCCGACGGTCTTCGGGCACCGCGACACCAAGAGCACGGCGTGCCCGGGCCGGTACGGCTACGCGCGGCTGGGCGAGATCCGCGACAAGGTCGCCGCGCGGATGGCGAACACCAAGTCGCCGATCGCCACCCGCTACGACTCCGACGCCGGGCTGCGGGCCTGGCTCGGCGCGCCGGTGGGTGGGGAGCAGTCGGCGGCCGGTGTCACGTGGCAGGTCTACGCGAACGGTGCCCGGCTGTACTCCTCGCCGCTCGGCGGCGTCCGGCTGGTGCTCGGCGGCATCCTCGACCGCTACCTCGCCGCGGGCGGGCCGGCGGTGCTCGGGCCACCCGTCACCGACGACGCGCCGACCCCCGGGGGACGCGGCGCCTTCGTCCGCTTCCAGCACGGCGACGTCTACTGGTCGCCGGCGACCGGCTCGCAGCTGGTCCGCGGCGACATCCTGGCCGCCTGGCTCGCCACCGGCGGCGCCACCGGCGGGCTGGGCTTCCCCACCACGAGCGACGCGCCCACGCCGGAGGGCCGCGGCTACTTCGTCCGCTTCCAGCGCGGGGACGTCTACTGGTCGCAGGCCACCGGCGCCCGCACCGTCCTCGGCTCGATC
>DASQXT010000333.1:0-2404 GCA_035639575.1 Geodermatophilus sp. | reverse complement strand
CGCCTGCAGCTGGGTACCGAGCTCGAGCAGGCCATGGCCGACGGCGACATCAGCGTCGTCTTCCAGCCGATCATCGACGCCCGCACCTCCGACATCGTCTCGGTGGAGACCCTGGTGCGCTGGGCGCACCCGCGCTACGGGTCGATCGCGCCGGACGAGTTCATCCACCTGGCCGAGCAGATCGGCCGGATCGGCCCGCTGACCGACTACGTGCTCGACCTGGCGCTGGCCCGCTGCCGCAGGTGGCTGGACCAGGACATCGCGCTGTCGGTGGCGGTCAACCTCTCGGCCCGCTGCCTCACCGAACCCGACCTGGTCGACCGGGTGCGGCGCGCCCTGCGTCGCCACGCCGTCCCCGGCGAGCTGCTGATCCTGGAGCTCACCGAGGGCAGCGTCGTCGACGACTCGGTGCGCAGCGGCACCGTCCTGGCCGACCTGCACGCCCTGGGCCTGCGGCTGTCCATGGACGACTTCGGCACCGGCTACTCCTCGCTGTCCCAGCTGCGCCAGCTGCCGATCGACGAGGTGAAGATCGACAAGTCCTTCGTGCTGGGGATGGCCACCAGCCAGGGCGAGTCGTTCATCGCCCGCTCGATCATCGAGCTGGCGCACAACCTGGGGCTGCGGGTCGTCGCCGAGGGCGTCGAGGACGAGCTGACGCGCAACCTGCTGGCCGAGATGGGCTGCGACAAGCTGCAGGGCTTCCTGGTCAGCCGGCCGCTGCCCGACCAGCGGCTGGAGAGCTGGATCCTGGCCCGCACCGGCGTGCGCTCCGCCGTCCCCGGGACGCCGCACCGGCGGCTGTTCGTGCGCTCCTGAGCGCGCCGGGACCCCCCTGCGACAGACCTCGCGAGGCGTCGGGTAGAGTTCTCGACGGCTCGAAGCCCGCCCCTTTAGCTCAGTCGGCAGAGCGTCTCCATGGTAAGGAGAAGGTCTACGGTTCGATTCCGTAAAGGGGCTCTGGAACAACACAGTGGCCGCTCGGCCCGGTCGCCGAGACCGGGCCGCACGGTCACGTCCGGCGGTGTAGCTCAGCCAGGCAGAGCAAGCGGCTCATAATCGCTGTGTCACCGGTTCAAATCCGGTCACCGCTACTCGCGACGGACCCCGCTCACCCGGGGTCCGTCGGCGCGTTGCAGCACCGTGCGGGCACCCGCTCGCGCGTCCCGGGCTCCGGCCCGGTCCCGACAAGGCGAGGAGCGCCCCGTGGCAGCCACCGACATCCGTCCGAAGATCACCCTGGCCTGCCAGGAGTGCAAGAGCCGGAACTACATCACGCGCAAGAACCGGCGGAACGACCCCGACCGGCTCGAGCTGAAGAAGTTCTGCCCCAAGGACCGCAAGCACACGGTGCACCGCGAGACGCGCTGACGCGGTCTCGGGCACCGCAGAGACGCGCTGATCCGGCGCGTCGTCGAGAGGGAGGGCGGGAGCATGGCGCTCGATCCGGCACTGGTCGGGCGCAGCTACCCGCCCTCCGCCGTCTACGAGGTCGGCCGGCAGAAGATCGCCGAGTTCGCCGACGCCGTCGGTGCGGCCGACCCGGTGCACCGGGACGCCGAGGCCGCCCGCGCGGCCGGGTACCCCGACGTGATCGCCCCGCCCACCTTCGCCATCGCCCTGACGCTCTCGGCGGCCGGCGTCGTCGTCGAGGACCCCGACGTCGCCCTCGACTACAGCCGCGTCGTCCACGGCGAGCAGCGCTTCACCCACCACCGGCCCATCCGCGCCGGTGACCGTCTCGTCGCCACGCCCGTCATCGAGGCCGTGCGCAGCGTCGGCGGCAACGACCTGCTCACCACCCGCGTGGACGTCGCCACGGAGGACGGCGAGCCGGTCTGCGCGGCCACCTCGATGCTCGTCGCCCGGGGGACCGCATGACTGCCACGGTGCGGGCCGCCGACGTCGCCGTCGGCACCGAGCTGCCCGAGCAGACCTACCCCGTCACGCGGGCCGACCTGGTCCGCTACGCCGGTGCCTCCGGCGACTTCAACCCCATCCACTGGAACGAGCGGGTGGCCACCGAGGTCGGCCTGCCCGGCGTGATCGCGCACGGGATGCTCACCATGGCGCTGGCCGCGCGCGCGGTCACCGCCTGGGCCGGCGACCCGGGCGCGCTGGTCGAGTACCACGTGCGGTTCGGTCGGCCGGTCGTCGTCCCCGACGACGGCACCGGTGCCCAGGTGACCGTCCGGGGCAAGGTGGGCGCCCTCGGCGAGGACGGCCGCGCCCGCGTCGACCTGACCGTCACCAGCGGTGGGGAGAAGGTGCTCTCGCTGGCGCGCGCCACCGTCCAGCTGGCGTGAACGCGCGGCGGCCCGCGCTCGCGCTCGGTGCCGCCGTGCTGCTGCTCCCCGGCTGCGGAGCCTCCTTCGTCGACACCCTCGCCGCCGAACGGTCGGCC
>DASQXT010000332.1:0-4150 GCA_035639575.1 Geodermatophilus sp. | reverse complement strand
GGGAGCACGGCCGCCTCCGCGCCGCCGCGGGTCGACCCGCCCACGCTGGTGCAGCCGGCCGTCACGCCCGACGACGCCGACACCGGCAGCCAGAGCGTCACGCCCGGCCGGCGCTGACCCCTCCTCGGTAGCCAGGCAGCGCACCACCGCTCGCGGGCCGCCGTCCGCCCCGACGCCGTCACGGTCGCCGGGGACGGCGTCCTGCTGCCCTCCCGTCACGCCTCCGACCCCGACGGACGGGGGATTCGAGGTCTCGCCGTCACTCTCGGTTGGACAGGCGTCGCGACGGGTGCCCGAATGGACGCCGGACCGCTCGCGCACCCGCTGGAGGAACCGTGGACCGCTGGACCCGCGTGCTGGCCGTCGCGGCCGTCACCGCCGGGACGGTGCTCGTCGCCCCGCCCGGTGCCGGCGCCGCCGAGACCGGCCTGCTTCGCCTGGCCCACCTCTCCCCCGACACCCCTGCCGTCGACGTCTACGTCGACCCGGTCCCCGACCCCGGCGACGGGACGGCGCTGCTGATCCTGCCCGGCCTCGGCTACGGGACGATCTCCGGCTACCAGGACGTGCCCGAGGGCGTCTACACCGTCAGCATGCGCCAGGCCGGCGCCGACCCGGCCACTCCGCCGGTGCTCTCCACCACCGTGCAGGTCGGCCCCGACAGTGCCCGCACCGTCGCCGGCGTGGGTCGCTTCGCCGACCTGGGCCTGGAGGTGCTCGAGGACGACCTCACCCTCCCGCCGTCGGGCCGGGCACGGGTGCGGGTCGTCTCGGCCACGGCCACCGCGCCGACGCTCGACGCCTCCGCGGACGGCACCGAGCTCGCCACGGACCTCGCCTTCGCCGAGGCCGGCGACTACGTCGTCGTGCCCGGCGACGCCGGCCGGCTGCGGGTGACCGTGGACGGCGAGCGGACCGAGCTGCCGCTGGAGCTGGACCCGGGCTCGGTGTACAGCCTGTTCGTCCTGGACCGGCCCGACGGCGGGCTGACCGTGCGCACTGTCCTGGACGCCGCGGGCTCCGGTGTCGTCCCGACCGGCGGCGTGGAGACCGGCGCCGGGGGCACCGCGGCCGCGGAGCTGGAGCCCGGTGTCGTGGGCGGCGCCGTCGGCCTCACCGTCCTGACCGGGCTGCTGCTGGTCCGGCGGTCGCGGCGTGCCGCGCGTCGCTGAGGCCCGGCCGGTGAGCCCCCACCGGGAGCCGCGGCGGCCGGTGCTGCCGCTGGTCCGTGGGCTCCTCGCCGGCACCGCGGTCCTCGCCGGTGCGGTGGCACTGCTCTCCCCCGGCGCGCCGGCACCGGCAGCCGCGACCGTCCCCGCTCCGGTGGTCGCCGAGGCCGGCACGGAGGAGACGTCGGCGGCGCCCGTGCGCGTCCGCGTCCCGGCGATCGGGGTGGACAGCGAGCTGCTGCGGCTGGGCACCGACGCCTCCGGGGTCCTGGTGCCCCCGGCCGACTTCGCGCGGGCCGGGTGGTTCGCCGGCGGCGCCGTCCCGGGCGACGTCGGTCCCGCGGTGGTCGCCGGGCACGTCGACTCGGTCGACGGGCCGGCGGTCTTCGCGCGCCTGCGCGACCTCGTGCCCGGCGACGAGGTGCTCGTCGACCGCGCGGACGGGACGACGGTCCGCTTCGCGGTGACCGCGGTCGGCCGGTACCCGAAGGACGACTTCCCGACCGAGGCGGTCTACGGACCGACGCCGCGGGCGGAGCTGCGGCTGGTCACCTGCGGCGGCGACTTCGACCGTTCCCGGCGCAGCTACGAGGACAACGTGGTGGTCTTCGCCCGGGCGAGGTGAGAGGACGGGGTCCTCTCCTCAGCGGCGGTGGCCGCGCGCGGACCAGCAGGTCGCGTGCCAGTGCCGGCGCAGATCGGCGGCCGAGTCGGTGTCCCAGGAGTCGAGTTCGGAGTCGCGCGCGTAGGCCGGCCAGGTCACCAGGTGCGGCGTCCCCGGGCGGATCTCCTGGTCGCAGCCCGGGCAGCGGTAGGTCTTGCCGCTCGCGGCCCCGGTGAGCCGGCGCACCACCCAGTCGCCGTCCACGGACTCCTCCACCGTCTCGGGACGGCGCACGGGGTCGCGGCCCGCAGGCCGTGACCCCCGCCGACCGCTGCGCCGGGGCACCGGGTCAGCGGCGCGCCATGTCACGAGGGGCATGGTCACGGGCGGCATGGTCACGGGCGGCGTGGTCCCGGAACCCGCGGCCGGCCTTGCGGCCCAGGTACCCGGCGGTGACCAGGTGCTCGAGCAGCGGCGCCGGCGCGAAGCCCGGCTCGCGGAACTCGGCGTAGAGCTCCCGCTCGATGGCCAGGGACACGTCCAGGCCGACGACGTCCAGCAGCTCGAAGGGGCCCATCGGGTAGCCGCAGCCGACCTTCATGGCCGCGTCGATGTCGTCGGCGGTCGCGTAGTGCGCCTCGAGCATCTTGACCGCGTCGTTGAGGTAGGGGAACAGCAGCGCGTTGACGATGAAGCCGGCCCGGTCGGAGCAGGAGACGGCGTGCTTGCCCAGCCGCTGGCACACCGCGTGCGCCGTGGCCGCCACGTCGGGGGCGGTGGAGATCGTGGAGACGACCTCCACCAGCTTCATCACCTGGGCCGGGTTGAAGAAGTGCATGCCGACGACGTCCTCCGGCCGGCCGCTGGCCCTGGCGCACTCGATGACCGGCAGGCTGGAGGTCGTGGTGGCCAGCACCGCGCCGGGCCTGGCGATCTCGCCGAGGTTGGCGAACAGCGCCTCCTTGACCGGCAGCGACTCGATGACGGCCTCGATGACCAGGTCCCGGTCGGCGAGCTCGTCGAGGACCGTCGTCCCGCTGACCCGGGCGAGCACCTGGTCGCGCGTGGCCTCGTCGAGCCGGCCGCGCTGCACCTGCTTCTCCAACGACTTCGCCAGCTCCCGGTGCACCGCGTCGACCTTCTCCGGCGAGCGGGCGACGAAGCGGACGTCGTAGCCGCCCTTGGCGACGACCTCGATGATGCCGGTGGCCATCGTCCCGGAGCCGACGACGCCGACCGTGGAGACCTCCCGGGCGCCCTCGGCGGCCCCGCCCTCGACCGGGGTCTGCGCGTCGGGCACGACCTCGGCGGAGTCCCGGCCGGCATAGGTGTAGAAGCCGCGGCCGGACTTCCGGCCCAGCAGGCCCGCGGTCATCATCTGCTTGATGATCGGGCTGGGCGCGTGCAGCCGGTCGCGGGACTGCCGGTACATCGTCTCGAGGATCTCGTAGGCGGTGTCGATGCCGATGAGGTCCATGAGCGCCAGCGGGCCCATCGGCAGGCCGCAGCCCAGCCGCATGGCCGCGTCGATGTCCTCACGGCTGGCGTAGCGGTTCTCGTACATGGCGACCGCGTGGTTGAGGTAGCCGAACAGCAGCGCGTTGGCGATGAAGCCGGCCTTGTCGCCGATGGTGACGTCGACCTTGCCCAGCCGGGCGGCCAGCGCCTCGACGTCCTCGACCACCGACGGCTCGGTGACGACGGTGCGCACCACCTCGACCAGCTTCATGACCGGTGCCGGGTTGAAGAAGTGCATGCCGATGACCTTGCCCGGCCGCCCGGTGGCGACGGAGATCTCGGTGACCGACAGGCTCGAGGTGTTGGTGGCCAGGATGGTGTCCGGCGGGCAGATCTTGTCCAGCGCGGCGAAGATGTCGCGCTTGAGCTCCAGCCGCTCGGGCACGGCCTCGACGACCAGCTCGGCCTGGGCGAGGTCCTCCAGCGACGTGGCGAACCGGATCCGGCCCAGGATGGCGTCGCGGTCGGCGGGGTCGAGCTTGCCGCGCGCCACGGCCCGCCCGGTGGAGTGCTCCAGGTGCTCGCGGCCCCGCGCCACGGCCGCCTCGTCGACGTCCACGGCGGTGACCGACAGGCCCGCCCGGGCGAGGACCTCGGCGATGCCGGCGCCCATCGTGCCCAGCCCCACCACGCCGACCTCGGTCAGTTCTCTGGCCACGCTGCCATCTCCTCTGCGCCGGCACCCGGCCCCGGGCACCCCGTCCGCGGTCGGGGGGAGTCTCCCATCCACCGGCAAGCCGGCCGACGCCGGGCTACCGGTCGGTAACGCCTAGAACAGCCGCTGCGTGGGGTCGTCGGTGCCCTTGAGGACGGCGTAGTCGACGGTCAGGCACTCGATGCCGCGGTCGCCGGCGAGCAC
>DASQXT010000331.1:0-16928 GCA_035639575.1 Geodermatophilus sp. | reverse complement strand
GGCCGAGGACAGCTTCGCCACCGGGATCGAGCCCCAGGAGGTCGAGCAGATGCCGCGTCCCACCGGCCGGGCCGAGCTCGGCACGCCCGACGCGGCGCTGGGCACCCTCGACCCCGCGCCCAGCGACATCCCGGGGGGTCGCGACCGATGAGTCTGACGAACTACCTGGTGCTCGCCGCGATCCTGTTCACGATCGGCGCGGTCGGCGTCCTCGTGCGGCGCAACGCCATCGTCGTCTTCATGTGCGTCGAGCTGATGCTCAACTCGGTGAACCTGACGCTGGTCACCTTCGCCCGCGCCAGCGGCACCGTCGACGGCCAGGTCATGGCGTTCTTCGTCATGGTCGTCGCGGCCGCCGAGGTCGTCGTCGGCCTCGCGATCATCATGTCGCTCTTCCGGACCCGCCGGTCGGCGTCGGTCGACGACGCCAACCTGCTCAAGTACTGAGGGACGGGGACCGGGATGGACACCACACCGGCTGACGGGCTGATCGCCGCGTCCTGGCTGCTCATCGCGCTGCCGCTGGCCGGCGCCGCCGTCCTGCTGCTCGGGGGACGGCGCACCGACCGGTGGGGGCACCTGCTGGGCACCGGCACCGTGGTGGCGGCCTTCGTGCTCGGCCTGCTGTGCACGCTGCAGCTGGACGGCCGACGGGTCGACGTCGACCTGTTCACCTTCGTCTCGACCGGGTCGCTGGACGTGCGGGCCGCGCTGCTGTTCGACCCGCTGTCGGCGGTCTTCGTCCTGCTGATCACCGGCGTGGGCGCGCTGATCCACGTCTACTCGATCGGCTACATGGCGCACGACCCGCGCCGCCGGCTCTTCTTCGCCTACCTCAACCTGTTCGTCGCGGCGATGCTGCTGCTGGTCCTCGGCGACAACTTCGTGGCCCTCTACGTCGGCTGGGAGGGCGTGGGCCTGGCGTCCTACCTGCTCATCGCCTTCTGGTACGAGCGCCCGTCGGCGGCGACCGCCGCGAAGAAGGCGTTCATCATGAACCGGGTCGGTGACGTCGGGCTGGCGCTGGCGATCTTCCTGATGTTCGCCCAGCTGGGCACCGTCTCCTACGACGGCGTCTTCGGTGCGGTCGGCACCCTGGCCGGCGGCACGGTGACCGCGATCGGGCTGCTGCTCCTGCTCGGCGCGTGCGGCAAGTCCGGCCAGTTCCCGCTGCAGGCGTGGCTGCCCGACGCCATGGAGGGCCCGACCCCGGTGTCGGCCCTGATCCACGCGGCCACCATGGTCACCGCCGGGGTCTACCTGATCGCCCGCAGCGCGCCGATCTACGACCAGACGCCCACCGCGCGGGCCGCCGTCCTCGCCGTCGGGGCGATCACGCTGACGATCGGGGCGATCGCCGGCTGCGCCCAGGACGACATCAAGAAGGTGCTGGCCTACTCCACGGTCAGCCAGATCGGCTACATGTTCCTGGCCGTCGGCCTCGGCCCGGTCGGCTACGTCGCGGGCCTGGCGCACCTGCTCACCCACGGCTTCTTCAAGGCCGGGCTGTTCCTCGGCGCCGGCTCGGTGATGCACGCGATGGACGACGACGTCGACATGCGCCGCTTCGGCGGCCTGGCCTCGCGGATGAAGACCACCTTCGTGACCTTCGGGCTGGGCTACCTGGCGCTGATCGGCTTCCCGTTCCTGTCCGGCTTCTACACCAAGGATGCGATCATCGAGGCCGCGTTCGACCGCGGCGACGGCTGGGGCTACCTGCTGGGCACGGTCGCGATCCTGGCCGCCGGGCTGACCGCCTTCTACATGACCCGGCTGATGCTGATGACCTTCTCCGGTCGCCCCCGGTGGGAGCCCGGGGTCCACCCGCACGAGTCGCCGACGGTGATGACCGCGCCGATGGTGCTGCTCGCGGTCGGCTCGGTGCTCGCCGGCTTCCTGCTGGTCGTCGCCTTCCCGCTGGAGTCGTGGCTGACCCCGGTGTTCGGCGAGCCCACGGCGGCCGAGCACGTCGTCGCGCCGCTGCTGGTCAGCGTCCTGGTCACCCTCGCCATGGCGCTCGGCGTGCTCACCGCGTGGCTGTTCGTCGGCCGCCGCGAGGTGCCGGTGACCGCGCCGGTGCGGGTGTCGCCGGTGACCCGCGCGGCCCGTCGGGCGCTCTACGCCGACGCGGTGAACGAGTCGCTGTTCATGCGGCCCGGGCAGTGGCTGACCCGCGCGCTGGTGTTCTTCGACAACCGCGGCGTGGACGGCGCGGTGAACGGCCTGGCCGCGACGCTGGGCGGCTCGTCGTCCCGGCTGGGCCGCACGCAGACCGGCTTCGTCCGCTCCTACGCGCTGTCGATGCTCGGCGGTGCGGTGCTCGTCGCGGGCGCGCTGCTGGCGGTGACGGCCGGATGAGCAGCAACCCCACCGAACGAGAGGCGCCGGCGGCGTGAGTGACTTCCCGTACCTGCTCACCATGATCGCCGTCCCGGCGGTCGGGGCGGCCGCCGTCGCCGCCCTGCCGAAGGGGCGCGAGAGGACCGCCCGGCAGCTCGCGCTGGGCGTCAGCCTGGTCGTGCTGCTGCTCGCCGTGCTGGCGACGATCGCCTTCGACGCCGGCGGGGAGCGGTTCCAGCTGACGACGTCGGTCTCCTGGATCCCCGACTTCGGCGTCGACTTCGCCCTCGGGGTCGACGGCATCGCGCTGGTGATGCTGCTGCTCATCGGCGTGCTGGTGCCGGTGGTCGTGGTCGCCTCGTGGGAGGACCAGCCGACCGGACGGCGCTCGATGCGGGCGTTCTGGGCCTGGCTGCTGCTGCTCGAGTCGATGATGGTCGGCGTCTTCGCCGCGACCGACGTCTTCCTCTTCTACGTCTTCTTCGAGGCGATGCTCGTCCCGATGTACTTCCTGATCGGCAGCTTCGGCGGGCCGCGACGGCAGTACGCGGCGGTCAAGTTCTTCCTCTACAGCCTGGTCGGCGGGCTGGTCATGCTGGCCGCCGTCATCGGGCTGTACGTGGTCGGCGCCCACCAGCTGGGCCAGGGGACGTTCGCCTTCGACGCGCTGCGGCAGATCGAGATCGACCCGGGCGTGCAGAGGCTGCTGTTCCTCGGGTTCTTCGTGGCCTTCGCGATCAAGGCGCCGCTGGTGCCGTTCCACACCTGGCTGCCCGACTCCGGTGCCGAGGCGCCGATCGGCGGGGCGGTGCTGCTGGTCGGCGTCCTGGACAAGGTCGGCACGTTCGGGTTCATCCGCTACTGCCTGCCGCTGTTCCCCGACGCCTCGCGCGACCTCGCGCCGTACGTCCTGGTGCTGGCCGTGGCCGGCATCCTCTACGCCGCGCTGCTGGCCATGGGGCAGTCGGACCTCAAGCGGTGGGTGTCCTACACCTCGATCGCGCACTTCGGCTTCATCGCGCTGGGCATCTTCGCCTTCACCACCGAGGCCGGCACCGGCGCGGTGCTCTACATGGTCAACCACGGCATCGCGACCGGGCTGCTGTTCCTCGTGGTGGGGATGCTCATCACCCGCGGCGGCTCCCGGCTGGTCGGTGACTACGGGGGCGTCGCCACGCAGGCACCGCTCCTGGCCGGGACGTTCCTCGTCGCCTGTCTGGCCACTCTCGCGCTGCCGGGCACCAACAGCTTCGTCAGCGAGTTCCTCGTGCTGATCGGGTCGTTCCCGACCCGGCCGGTGTTCACGATCCTGGCGACGGTCGGCATCATCCTGGCCGCGCTCTACGCGCTGCTGGTCTACCAGCGCACCATGCACGGCCCGCCGCGCGGCGTGCTGCTCGAGCCGGCGCCGGAGACCCCGGCGCCCGTCACCGGGGCAGGCGGCGGGGCCACCGCCACCCTCGAGGCCCCGGCGGCCGCGCCGGCCCGGCTGCGGGTGCGTGACCTCTCCCGGCGCGAGCTGGCCGTCGTCGCGCCGATGGTCGCGATCATCATCGCGCTGGGCTTCTACCCGCAGCCGCTGATCCACCTGATCGAGCCGGCGGTCGCCGCCACGATGAGCGACGTCGGGGCCGACCCGGCCGGCGTCTCGCCGCAGGCTCCCGTCGAGGGGACGGACTGATGATCGAGGCCCCGGACCTCTCCCTGGCCGCGGTGGCGCCCCTGCTGTTCGTCTTCGGCGCGGCGTGCGTCGGCGTCCTCGTCGAGGCCTTCGCGCCGCGGGACGTGCGCCACCCGGTGCAGGTCGCCGTCGCCCTGGTGGGCACCCTCGGCGGGCTGGTGACCAGCCTGCTGCTGGCGGGGGAGCGGCAGGTCACCGCGGGCGGCGCGCTCGCCGTCGACGGCCCCGCGGTCTTCCTGCAGGCGACCATCGCCGGGCTCGGCGCGCTGTCGCTGCTGCTGTTCGCCGAGCGCTCGCTGGACCCGGCCCGCTCGGCGTTCGTCGCCGCCGCGGCGGTGCCGGCGGGCAGCCCGCGCGACCGCGAGCTGATGACCACCCCTCGCGTGCAGACCGAGGTCTACCCGCTGACCACCTTCGCCATCGGCGGCATGATGCTGTTCGTCGCGGCCAACGACCTGCTGGTCATGTTCGTCGCGCTCGAGGTGCTCAGCCTGCCGCTGTACCTGATCAGCGGGCTGGCCCGCCGCCGGCGGCTGCTGTCACAGGAGGCGGCGGTCAAGTACTTCCTGCTGGGCGCCTTCGCCTCCGCCTTCTTCCTCTACGGCCTGGCGCTGGTCTACGGCGCCACCGGCAGCATCCGGCTGTCGGCCATCCGCGAGGCGTCCGTCTCCGAGGCCGGGGGCGGCGTCCTGCTGGTGCTCGGCCTGGCCCTGCTGGTGGTCGGGCTGATGTTCAAGGCCAGCGTGGCGCCCTTCCACGCCTGGACGCCGGACGTCTACCAGGGCGCCCCGACGCCGGTCACCGCGTTCATGGCCGCGTGCACCAAGGTCGCGGCCTTCGGAGCGATCCTGCGCCTGCTCTACGTCGCCTTCGGGACCAGCGAGTGGACGTGGCGGCCGCTGGTCTACGGCATCGCGATCGTCTCGATGGTGGTGGGCGCCGTGCTGGGCCTCACCCAGACCGACCTCAAGCGGATGCTGGCCTACTCCTCGATCGCGCACGCCGGCTTCCTGCTCACCGGCGTGATCGGGTACGGCAGCGGCCCTGACGGCACCGGCTCCGGGCTCGGCGCGACGATGTTCTACCTGCTGGCGTACGGGCTCACCACGATCGGCGCCTTCGCGGTGCTGACCCTGGTGCGCGACGGCGACGGCGAGGCCGCGCACCTGTCCCAGTGGGCGGGTCTGGCCCGCCGCTCGCCGCTCACCGCGGCGGTCATGGCGCTGTTCCTGCTGGCGCTGGCGGGCATCCCGCTCACCAGCGGCTTCACCGGCAAGTTCGCCGTCTTCCGGGCCGCGATCGACGACGGCGCGTGGCCGCTGGTGGTCGTGGCCCTGCTGGCCAGCGCCGTGGCGGCGTTCTTCTACCTGCGGGTCATCGTGCTCATGTACTTCTCCGAGCCGGCCGTCGACGGCCCGACCATCGGCGTCCCCGGCCTGCCGACGACGCTGGTGCTCGCGGTGACGGTCACCGCGACGGTGGTGCTCGGCGTCGTCCCCGGGGCGGTGCTCGATATCGCCGAGCGGGCGGCTAGATTCGTCGGTTGATGACCGGAGCCAGCGCCGCCGTCGGCGGGGAGACCTCGACCGACTCCTGGCAGCGGATCTCGACGCCTGCCTCGACCGTCGGCCCGTGGCTGCCCGAGGGCGACCTCGGCGCCCGGCTCGCCGAGGGGCTGGGCCGGGTCGAGGAGGCGCTGCTCAGCGCCGTCGGCAGCGAGCACGCGTTCGTGCGCGAGGCAGCGGGGCACCTCGTCGCCGCCGGCGGCAAGCGGTTCCGCCCGCTGCTGGCGCTGCTCGCCGCCGAGCTCGGTGACCCGCAGGCCGCGGGGGTCACCGAGGCCGCGGTGGTCTGCGAGCTGACCCACCTGGCCACGCTGTACCACGACGACGTCATGGACGAGGCCGCCGTGCGGCGCGGGGCGCCCAGCGCGAACAGCCGGTGGTCCAACAGCATCGCGATCCTGACCGGCGACTTCCTCTTCGCCCGCGCCTCCGACCTGCTGGCCGACCTCGGCCCCGAAGCGGTGCGCATCCAGGCGCGGACCTTCGAGCGGCTGGTCACCGGGCAGATCCGGGAGACCGTCGGCGCGCAGCCCGGCGACGACCCCGTCGCCCACTACCTCGAGGTGCTGGCCGACAAGACCGGCTCCCTGGTCGCGACCTCGGCGCGCTTCGGCGCCTCCTTCGCCGGGGTGGAGGCCGAGCTGGTCGCCGCGCTGACCGCCTTCGGCGAGGAGGTCGGCGTCGCGTTCCAGCTCTCCGACGACCTGCTGGACATCGTCAGCCAGGACGGCGCGTCCGGGAAGTCGCCCGGCACGGACCTGCGGGAGGGCATCGCCACGCTGCCCGCCCTGTTCGCGCTCGCCGGCGACGACCCGGCCGAGCAGCGGTTGCGCGAGCTGGTCTCGGGGCCGATCACCGACGACGCCGAGCACGCCGAGGCGCTGGAGCTGCTGCGCTCGTCGGCGGCCCTGCAGCGGGCGACCGAGGTGCTGCGCGAGTACGCCGACCGGGCGCAGGCGCGGCTGTCCGGCGTCCCCGAGGGGCCGGTCCGCGAGGCCCTCGCGGCGCTGTGCGACTACGTGGTGACGCGAACCAGCTGACTCAGCCACCGGGGAGGTCCATGCTGGCGGCGTGCGCTGGCGATGGCTGACCGGTCTCCTGGCCGTACCCCTCCTCCTCGCCGCGGGCGCTGCGGTGCCGGCGGGAGCCGCAGTGGTCCCGGGGGAGGTCGCTGTCGCAGCGCCGGCGCTGGAGGTCGCGGTGGTCGTCGACGGCCTGGACCACCCCTGGGACGTCGCCCAGGCCCCCGACGGCACCCTGCTGCTCGACGAGCGGGCCGGCGGCCTGACCGCGGTGCTGCCCGACGGCACCGTCCGCAGGCTCGACGCCGACCTCCGCGACCTGTTCACCCGCAGGGAGACCGGCCTGATGGGCCTGGTCCTGGACCCGCAGTTCCAGCAGAACCGGCGCTTCTACACCTGCCAGGGGGCCCGGGACGGCGGCCCGGCCGACATCGAGGTGATCGCCTGGGCCGTGGACGCCGGGTGGCGCACGGCCATCCGGGTCGCCGACCCGCTGCTCGGCGGCATCCCGGTCAACGAGCAGACCGGCTCGCACAGCGGCTGCCGGCTGCGCTTCGACCCCACCGGCGCGCTCCTCGTCAGCACCGGCGACACCGACGTGGGTGCTCTGCCGCAGGACCTGGGTTCCCTCGCCGGCAAGGTGCTGCGGATCGACGCGGGGACCGGCGCGCCCGCACCGGGCAACCCGTTCACCGGCCGCTCGGGTGCCGACGCCCACCTGTGGACCTACGGGCACCGCAACGTCCAGGGGCTGGCCGTGCGGCCCGGCTCCGGGCAGGTCTACGCCACCGAGCACGGCCCGTCCCGCGACGACGAGGTCACCCTGCTGCGCCCCGGGGGCAACGGTGGCTGGGACCCCGTCGGCAGCGACGGCTACGACGAGAGCGTGCCGATGACCGACCCGAGGCTGGCCCACGTGATGCTGCCGAGCTGGGCATCGGGCGATCCGACGATCGCCCCCTCCGGATCGACCTTCCTCGCCGGCGAGCGCTGGGGCGACTACGAGGGGTTGCTGCTGCTCGGCGTCCTCAAGGGGCGGGGCGTGCTGGCGCTGCGGCTGGCCGACGACGGGACGCTGCTCGAGCAGTTCCGGCTGCCCGAGCTGGAGGGCACGTACGGCCGCATCCGCACCGTCCAGCAGGGTGTGGACGGCGCGCTGTACGTCACCACCGACAACGGCGCGGACGCCGACCGGCTCCTGCGCGTCACGCCGCGGACCTGAGCCGGCACGTCCGTGCGAGCAGGCAGCCGTGGGCGCGTGCGCCCGCACCTGACCGGTCTGGTCGTCGGGCTCCTGCTGCTGTCCGGGTGCTCGACGGCGGCGGGGGAGGAGCCCGACGCCGCCGCGCCGACGACTCCGGCGCCGACCGCTCCCGCGCCGACGACGTCCCCGCCGGCGCCCGCGACGCCCGAGCCGGCCCCCGCCCTCGACGTGGCCGTCGTCGCCGAGGGGCTGGACCACCCGTGGGACGTCGCCCAGGCCCCCGACGGGACCCTGCTGCTCGACGAGCGCTCCGGCGGCCTGACGGCGGTGCTGCCCGACGGGACGGTGCGCGAGCTGGCGGCCGACTTCGGCGACCTGTTCGCCACCGGGGAGACCGGGCTGATGGGCCTGGTGCTCGATCCGGGGTTCGGGCGGGACCGTCGCTTCTACACCTGCCAGGGCGTCGAGGAGGACGGCGGCGCGGAGATCCAGGTGATCGCCTGGACCGTCGACCCGGACTGGACGACGGCGACCCGCGTCGACGACCCGCTCGTCGACGACATCCCCGTCAACGCGCGCACCGGCCGGCACGGCGGCTGCCGGCTGCGCTTCGACGGCACCGGCGCCCTGCTCGTGGGCACCGGCGACAACGCCGTCGCCACCAACGCCCAGGACCCCGCCACCCTCGCGGGCAAGGTGCTGCGGGTCGACCCGGCCACCGGCGAGGCGGCCGCCGGCAATCCCTTCCTGGGTCGCCCGGACGCCGACCCGCGGGTGTGGACCTACGGCCACCGCAACGTGCAGGGCCTCGCAGTCCGCCCCGGCACCGGGCAGGTGTACGCCGCCGAGCACGGGCCCCGCCGGGACGACGAGGTGACCCTGCTGCGGCCCGGCGGAAACGGCGGCTTCGCACCCCAGGGCCCCGGCTACGGCGAGTTCGTGCCGATGACCGACCTCTCCCTGCCCGACGCGATGCCGGCCACCTGGGCCTCCGGCGACCCCACGATCGCCCCCTCGGGCGCGACCTTCCTGACGGGTGGGCAGTGGCAGGGGTACGAGGGCCTGTTGCTGCTGGGCGTCCTCAAGGCCCAGGGGGTCCTGGCGCTGCGCGTGGCGGACGACGGCACCCTGCTCGAGCAGTTCCGGCTGCCCGAGCTGGAGGGCACGTACGGCCGCATCCGGACCGTGCAGCAGGGCGGGGACGGCGCCCTCTACGTCACCACCGACAACGGCGACGACGCGGACCTGCTGCTCCGCGTCACCCCGCGGTAGCCGCCCCGGACACCCGGTCCCGCACCCGGGCCGGGACGGGCGTGTCCCGCGGCAGCAGCGGGCAGGGCTCGGGCTCGCCCACCACGGTGCGCAACGGGAGGACCCCCGCCCACACCGGCGCGGACAGGTCCCGCTCGTCGTCCCCCGGCGGCCCGGTGCGCACCTTGACGCTGGCCTCGGTCAGGTCCAGGGCGAGCAGCGCGGTGGCGGCCAGCTCCTTGCGGTCGGGCCGGCGGGTGGCGGCCCAGGAGCCCGGGGCCAGGTGCTCGGTGAGCGCCTCCAGGCCGAGCAGGTGCTCCTCCGGGTCGGTCACCGGCTTGGCCGCCCCGTGCACGACGGCGCAGCGGTAGTTCATCGAGTGGTGGAAGGCCGAGCGGGCGTAGACGACGCCGTCCACGTGGGTGACCGTGAGGCAGACCGGCGCCCCCGCGGCCGCCGCCCGCAGCGTCGCCGCGCCCGTGGAGCCGTGCAGGTACAGGGTGTCGCCCCGCCGTCCGTAGCCGGTCGGCAGCACCACCGGCGAGCCGTCCAGCACGACGCCCAGGTGCCCCACCAGGCCGGCGTCCAGCACCGCGTACAGCTCCGTGCGGTCGGTGCGGGCCCGCTTCGCGCCCCGGCGGATCGTGCTGCGGGGGGTGGGGGAGAGCGGCGGTGCGGCGTCCATGGACCCACCGTGCCCGCCCGTGTGGCCTCCTCCCAGGGCCAATACGCTGCCATTTCAGGAGGCCACTGCAGGAGAGGAGGTGCGGCGTGGTCGACGTGCCACCGGTGCTCCTCGACCGGGCGTCCGGGACGCCGCTGTCGGTCCAGCTGGCCGGCGCGCTGCGGGCGGCGACGGTGGAGGGCACGCTGCGCCCGGGCGACCGGCTGCCCTCCACGCGCGAGCTCGCCGCCGCCCTCCGGGTCAGCCGCACCGTCACCGCCGCCGCCTACGACCAGCTGCTGGCCGAGGGCTGGGCGGACGGGCGCCGCGGTGTCGGCACCTTCGTCGTCGGTACGGCGTCCACGGCCCCGGCACGCTCCCCGGCGCCGCGACCGGCTCCCCGGAGCACGCCGCCACCGATCGACCTGCGGCCCGGCACGCCGTGCCTGGAGGTCCTGGACGGCGCCGCCTGGCGGCGTGCGTGGCGCGCGGCCGGGGACGCCGCCCCCGACGTCGGCCCCGAACCGGCCGCGGACCCGGGCTTCCAGCGGGCGGTGACCGAGCACCTGCTCCGGCACCGCGGTCTGGCCGCTGCACCCGGCGATGTGCTCGCCACGGCGGGGACCTCGGCCGCGGTCGCGGAGCTCGCCCGGCTGCTGCCTGCCGGCAGCCGGGTGGGCGTCGAGGACCCCGGCTACCAGCGCGTGGTCGGCGCGCTCCGGGACGCAGGCGTCACGGTGGTGCCGCTCCCGGTGGACGGCGACGGCCTGGTGGTCGAGGCGGTGCCCCCCGGCCTGGCGGCGGTGTACTGCACGCCCGCGCACCAGTACCCGCTCGGGCGCCGGCTGTCGGCGGCCCGCAGGCTCGCCCTCGTCGCCCGTGCCCGCGCCGAGGGCTGGTGGGTGCTGGAGGACGACTACGACGGCGAGCTGCGCTACGACGTCGCGCCGCTGCCGCTGCTGGGTGCGCTCGGCCCGGACGTCACGGTGCACCTCGGCACGAGCAGCAAGATCGTCAGCCCGACGCTGGGGGTGGGCTGGATGGTCGCCCCGCCGGAGCTGCGCGCCGCGCTGGTCACCAGGCGGACGGCGACCGGCGCCCGACCCGCGCGGGCGGGCCAGCGGGTGTTCGCCGCCCTCGCCGCGAACGGGGACCTCGCCCGGCACCTGCGCCGGCTCCGGCGGGAGCTCGCGGCCCGCCGCGAGCAGGTGCTGGCGGCGGTGGCCGCCGGTGGGGTGGCGGCCGAGGGCGACCCGGCCGGCGCGCACGTCCTCGTGCCGCTTCCCGACCCGGGGGTCGAGCGGGCGGTCCTCGCCGCGGCGGCCGAGCGGGGCGTCGCCGTGGACGGGCTCGGGCGGCACTGGACGGGATCCGGTCCACACGCGGCCGGACTGGTCGTGGGGTTCGCCGCGCCGACCCGCGCCGACCTGGGCCGCGCACTGCCGGTGCTCACCGGGGCGCTCCGGGAGGTGCTGAGCTGAGACGACGACCGGCCCGCCTCCCACGAGGGGAGACGGGCCGGTCGAGGAGTGGGTCAGGCGCTGACGGTCCAGGTGTCGGCGCCGCTCAGCAGCGCGCCCAGGTCCCCCGGCGAGGAGGTGCGGGCCTCCTCGACCTGGTCGGCCATCATCCGGTCGTAGGTCGGCTTCTGGACCGACCGGAAGACCCCCATCGGGGTGTAGCGGAGGTCCTGGCTGGACAGCCGCGACAGCGCGAAGGCGTACGACGGGTCCTTCCGGTGGGCGTCGTGCACGACGATGTCGGCGGCATCGACCTGGTTCGTCTCGGCGATCCGCAGGCCGCCGAACTCGTCGCGGACCACGCACGAGGCGCCGTCCGGACCGAACACCAGCGGCTCGCCGTGGACCAGCGGGATCGACCACTGCACGCCGGTGGTCGGGTCCTTGAGCAGGTCGAACGCACCGTCGTTGAAGATGTTGCAGTTCTGGTAGATCTCGACGAGCGCGGTGCCCTGGTGCTCGGCGGCCTGCCGCAGCACCTCGGTGAGGCCCTTGCGGTCGGAGTCCATGGCCCGGCCGACGAAGGTGGCGTCGGCGCCCAGCGCGAGCGACACCGGGTTGAACGGGTGGTCCAGCGAGCCCATCGGGGTGGACTTGGTGACCTTGCCGACCTCGCTGGTGGGCGAGTACTGGCCCTTGGTGAGCCCGTAGATCCGGTTGTTGAACAGCAGGATCTTCAGGTTCACGTTGCGGCGCAGCGTGTGGATCAGGTGGTTGCCGCCGATGGACAGCGCGTCGCCGTCCCCGGTCACGACCCACACCGACAGGTCCGGGCGGGACGCCGCCAGGCCGGTGGCGATCGCCGGCGCGCGGCCGTGGATCGAGTGCATGCCGTAGGTGTTCATGTAGTACGGGAAGCGCGAGGAGCAGCCGATGCCCGAGACGATGACCATGTCCTCGCGCGCGATGCCGAGGCTGGGCAGGAAGCTCTGGACCGCGTTGAGGATGACGTAGTCACCGCACCCGGGGCACCAGCGCACCTCCTGGTCGGTCTTGAGGTCCTTGGCCCTGAGGTCGGTGCGCTTCTCGCCCTGGGTCTCCAGGGAGCGGGCGATGGCGTCGGCGATGGGGCCCTCGGCCGGCATGCCGAGTTCGACGGTGGTCATTCCGCCCCTCCCGTGGGGTCGGCGGCGAGCGGGGCGCCGCTGGTGGAGTCGATGACGTCCTGCACGACCGCGGCGAGCTCGGCGGCCCGGAAGGGCAGCCCGCGCACCTGCGTGTGGCTCTCGACGTCGACGAGGTACTTGGCGCGCAGCAGCACCGACAGCTGCCCGAGGTTCATCTCCGGGCAGATCACCCGGTCGTACCGGCGCAGGACCTCGCCGAGGTCGGCCGGGAACGGGTTGAGGTGGCGCAGGTGGATCTGGGCGACCGACCGGCCGGAGCGGCGGATCCGTCGGCAGGCGGCGCCGATCGGCCCGTAGGTCGAGCCCCACCCGATGACGGCCACGCTGGCGTTCCCGTCCGGGTCGTCGACATCGGTGGGTCCGATGCTCGCGGCGATGCCGTCGACCTTGGCCTGGCGCAGCCGGGTCATCAGGTCGTGGTTGGCCGGGTCGTAGGAGATGTTGCCGGTCTTGTCGGCCTTCTCCAGACCGCCGATGCGGTGCTGCATCCCCGACGTCCCCGGGATGGCCCACGGGCGGGCCAGGGTCTCCGGGTCGCGGAGGTAGGGCAGGAACTCCGGCGTCCCGTCGGCGGCGGTGCCGTTGGGCTCGGTGGCGAACTCGACCGTGAGGTCGGGCAGCTCCTCGACGTCCGGGATCTGCCAGGGCTCGGCGCCGTTGGCCAGGTAGCCGTCGGAGAGCAGCATGACCGGGGTGCGATAGGTCAGCGCGATCCGCGCGGCCTCGAGCGCGGCGTCGAAGCAGTCGGCGGGCGAGCGCGGCGCGATGACCGGCACGGGCGCCTCGCCGTTGCGGCCGAACATCGCCTGCAGCAGGTCCGACTGCTCGGTCTTGGTGGGCAGGCCGGTGGAGGGCCCACCGCGCTGCACGTCCACGACGACCAGCGGCAGCTCGGTCATCACCGCCAGGCCCAGCGCCTCGGACTTCAGCGAGATCCCCGGCCCGGACGTCGTCGTGACGCCGAGGGCGCCGCCGAAGGACGCCCCGATCGCCGAGGAGATGCCGGCGATCTCGTCCTCGGCCTGGAAGGTGCGGACGCCGAAGGCCTTGTGCCGGGACAGCTCGTGCAGGATGTCCGACGCCGGGGTGATCGGGTAGGCGCCGAGGAACACCGGCAGGCCCGAGCGTTGCCCGGCCGCGACGATGCCCAGGGCCAGCGCCTGGTTGCCGGAGATGTTGCGGTAGCGGCCCGGCGCCATCGGGGCGGGCTTGATCTCGTAGGAGACCGCGAAGGCCTCCGTCGTCTCGCCGTAGTTGTAGCCGGCCCGGAACGCGGTGATGTTGGCCGCGGCGATCTGGGGCTTCCGGCGGAACTGGCGCTCGAGGAAGTGGACGGTGCCCTCGGTGGGCCGGTGGTACATCCAGCTCAGCAGGCCGAGGGTGAACATGTTCTTCGAGCGCTCGGCCTCCTTCTTGCCGAGGCCGGAGTCGGCGAGCGCCTCGAGGGTGAGGGTGGTCAGCGGCACGCTGACCAGCTGCCAGCCGTCGAGGGAACCGTCCTCGAGCGGGCTGGTGGCGTAGCCGACCTTGGCCAGGTTGCGCGGGGTGAACTCGTCGGCGTCGACGATGAGCAGCCCGCCGCCGGGCAGGTCGGAGAGATTGGCCCTGAGCGCGGCCGGGTTCATGGCGACCAGCACGTCCGGGGCGTCGCCCGGCGTCATGATGTCGTGGTCGGCGAAGTGCAGCTGGAAGGAGCTGACACCCGGCAGGGTCCCCGTCGGCGCGCGGATCTCGGCGGGGAAGTTGGGCAGCGTCGACAGGTCGTTGCCGAAGGACGCCGTCTCGCTGGTGAAGCGGTTCCCGGTGAGCTGCATGCCGTCGCCGGAGTCACCGGCGAGCCGGATGACGACGCGGTCGAGCTCGACGACGCTCTTGACGAAGGGCGTCGTGCTCCCCGCCGTGCTGGCGACGACGGACGGGTCAGTCGTGGTCATCAGTGGTGCACCTCCACCGGCCGAGGTTACGTGTCCGTCACACCACGCGGTCGTGTGATGCGAGCGACACTCGGGACGGCCGGGGACCCCCCGGCACCTGACAGCCCCAACCCTCGACAGGACGCCCCCATTCCGTGACCGCGCTCGCACCCCGAGGGGGGAGCAGGCGGGGAACGGCCTCCCCGGGCACCGCGTTGGTCAGGACGTGCAGCGCTGGAGCAACGGACTCAAGACCGCGGTGCTCCTCGGCCTGATGGGCGGCCTCATCCTGGCCGTCGGTGCCCTGGTCGGCGGTCGGGGTGGACTGCTCCTGGCCCTGGTGATCGCCCTCGCGGTCAACGGCTACGCCTACTTCAACTCCGACAAGCTCGCCCTGCGGGCCATGCGGGCCTTCCCGGTGACCGAGACCCAGGCGCCGCAGCTCTACGCGATCGTGCGCGGCCTGGCCACCGAGGCCCGGCAGCCGATGCCGCGGCTCTACGTCAGCCCCACCGACCAGCCCAACGCCTTCGCGACCGGCCGCAACCCGCGCAACGCGGCGGTCTGCGTCACCCAGGGCATCCTCGAACTGCTCGACCGTCGCGAGCTGCGCGGCGTGCTCGCCCACGAGCTCTCGCACGTCTACAACCGCGACATCCTGATCAGCTCCGTCGCCGGCGCCATGGCCACGGTGATCACCTACCTGGCGCACATGGCGATGTTCGCCTCGCTGTTCGGCGGGCGGTCGGAGGACGACCGCGGGGGCGGCAACGCCCTCGGCAGCCTGCTGCTGGTGTTCCTCGGCCCGCTGGCCGCGGGCCTGGTGCAGATGGCGGTCAGCCGCAGCCGCGAGTACCAGGCCGACGCCTCCGGTGCGCTGCTGTCCCAGGACCCGCTGGCGCTGGCCTCCGCGCTGCGCAAGATCGGTGCCGGTGCGGCCGCCCGGCCGCTACCCCAGGAGGACCGGCTGGTGACCCAGAGCCACCTGATGATCGCCAACCCGTTCCGCGGCCAGGGCCTGGCCTCGATGTTCGCCACCCACCCCCCGATGCCCGAGCGCATCGCCCGCCTGGAGCAGATGGCCCGGGAACTCGGCCAGCGCTGAGGAGGGCCCCCGTCCGTCCCCCGCCCCTCGTTCCTCGGGTCGGGTCCCTGCGAGGGGGCCGTTCCATCACGTCACCTGTAGTTGTCGCATTGAACCGCCCCGGCGTTTCCGGAGACTCAGGGTTGTGAGACCCCGACCGTCTGCTGGGCGGGGTGTTGACCGTAGAAGACCTGCTCGTACTCGACCGGGGTCAGGTCGTGGCAGGCAGTGTGCAGCCGTCGGTTGTTGTGCCAGTCGACCCACTCCAGCGTCGCGAGCTCGACATCGTCGAGTCCCTTCCACGGTCCGCGGCGGTGGATCAGCTCGGTCTTGAACAGGCCGATGTGGGTCTCGGCCAACGCGTTGTCCAACGCGTCGCCGACCGTGCCGACGCTGGGCGCCGCATCGGCGGCCGCGAGCCACTCGGTGAACGCAATGGAGGTGTATTGCGACCCGGCGTCATGGTGGCACACGAGCCCGGACAGTGCGTTCTACTGCCTGGAGGAGGTGCTGGAGGTCTGGCTGGTCAACGCCGCGCACATCAAGGCGATCTCACGGGGCAAGACCGACGTCAAAGATGCCGAGTGGATCGCCCAGCTGCTGGAGTGCGGGCTGCTGCGACCGTCGTTCGTGCCGCCGCCGGACATCCGCCGGCTGCGGATGCTGACCCGCTACCGGGTGCAGCTGATGGGCGACCGCACGAGGGAGATCACCCGGCTGGAGCTGATGCTGGAGGACGCCTCGGTCAAGCTGTCGGCGGTGGCGGCGAGCCTGACCAGCGTGTCGGCGCGGGCGATGCTGGGCGCGCTGATCGACGGGGAGAGCGATCCCCAGGTGCTGGCGGAGCTGGCCAAGGGGAAGATGCGCCGCAAGATCCCGGCCCTGACCGAGGCGCTGTGCGGCCACTTCGACGCCGGACACGCGCAGCTGGCGCGCAGCATGCTGGCCCGCATCGAGGCGGTTGAGACCGCGCTGGCCGAGCTCAACACGGTCCTCGCGCAGGCGTTCGCCCCCTGGATGCACCAGCTGGAGCTGCTGCAGACCATCCCCGGGGTGGGGGAGAAGGTCGCGCAGGTGATCATCGCCGAGACCGGCGCGGACATGTCCCGCTTCCCGACGCCGGAGCACCTGGCCTCCTGGGCCGGAGTGGCGCCGGGCACCCGGGAGTCGGCCGGCAAGCGTTACCCGGCCCGCCCGCCGCACGGCAACAAGTGGCTGACCGCGATGCTGGTCGAGGCGGCCGGCTCGGTGGGACGGATGAAGGGCGCCAACTACCTCGCCGCCCAGCACGCGAGGCTGACCAGCCGCCGGGGGATGGCCCGGGCCCAGCTTGCGGTCGGCCACTCGATCCTGGTCTCGGCCTACTGGATGCTGACCCGGGACGAGCCCTATCGCGACCTCGGCCCGGTCTGGCTACGCCGCCGCGACAACGACGCCCACGCCCGTCGGCTGGTCGCCCAGCTCGAACAACCTCGGCCACACCGTGGTCCTCGACCCCGTCGCCTGACCCAACTGCAGAAGAACTGGAGGGACGGCCTTCGGCCGCCCCGCGCTGAC
>DASQXT010000330.1:0-8124 GCA_035639575.1 Geodermatophilus sp. | reverse complement strand
GACGCCGCCGAGGCCGGCCGCCGGCACGCCCCCGAGCGCTACCGCGACGAGCTGGTCGCCGCGGTGGCCGGCCCGGACGCCGCTCCGGCCACCCCGCTCACCACCGCCTCCTGGTCACCGACCGTCACCGGCCCGGCGGATCGAGGCCCTGGTCACGACCACGGACGGGTGACGGGACCCCTTCGGGTGATGACGGTCAGTCACGAGAACTGATGGACTCCCCGCTGCACTCATCGTCCACGGGGGGAATCCGAACGTGCCAGTGATCGGCTATGCGCCCGGTGCCTACGACCTGTTCCACATCGGGCACCTGAACATCCTCAAGCACGCGGCAGCGCACTGTGACCGGCTGATCGCCGGCGTGGTGGCCGACGAGGTGCTGCTGCGCACCAAGGGCCGGCTGCCGGTCGTCCCGCTCGCCGAGCGGATCGAGATCGTCCGCAGCATCCGCTGCGTGGACGACGTGCACGCCGAGGTCGTCCCGGACAAGCTCGACACCTGGCGCGAGGTCCGCTTCGACGTCCTGTTCAAGGGCGACGACTGGCGCGGCACCCCCAAGGGGACCGCGCTCGAGCGCGACTTCGCCGCCGTCGGCGTGGAGATCCGCTACTTCCCGTACACGATGCACACCTCGAGCACCGCGCTGCGGCGGGCGCTCGCGGCCCTCGAGGTCCCCGCGGCCGCCGAGGCCGGCGTCGCCCGGTGACCGCGACTCCCGCCGCGCGGGTGCGGCTGCCGCTCCCGCCGGTGCTCATGTACCACTCGATCAGCCCGTCGGCCGAGCCCGACCCGCACCGGCTGCGGGTCCACCCCGGCCGGCTGGACGGCCACCTGCGGCTGCTGCGACGGCTGGGCCTGCGCGGCGTCTCGCTCACCGAGCTGGTGCGCGCCGCCGACCGCGGCGAGGCCGCCGGTCTGGTCGGGCTCACCTTCGACGACGGCTACACCGACTTCCTCGACCACGCCGTCCCGGTGCTGCAGCGCCACGGGATGACCGGCACCGTCTACGTCGTCGCCGGCCGCATGGGCGGGCAGAACGAGTGGGACACCGGCCCCCGCTTCGACATCATGACGGCCGACCAGGTGCGCGCGGTCGCCGCGGCCGGCCAGGAGGTCGGCAGCCACACGATGACCCACGCCCGGCTGGCCGGCGCCGACCCGGACGTGCTCGCCGCCGAGGTGGGCGAGAGCCGCCGGGTGCTGGAGGACGTGCTGCAGGCCGAGGTGGCCGGCTTCTGCTACCCCTACGGCTCCTACGACGACGCCGCCGCCGACGCCGTCCGGGCCGCGGGCTACGACAACGCCTGCGTCACCGGCGACTACTCACCCGGCGACCGGGTCACCCTGCCGCGCTGCTACGTCAGCCCGCGCGACACCCGGGCGCACGTCGTCGCCCGGCTGGCGCGGCACGCGCTGCGGCTGCGGCACGCCTCGTCGCGGGACTGAGCCGTGAGGGGGAGGCTCGCCCGCCTGCTGGGCCGCCGCGCGACCGCGGCGGTGCTCGGGCAGGGCACCCAGGCGCTGGCCGGGCTGGCGCTGCAGGTGGCCGCCGCGCGGCTGCTCGGCGCCGGCGGCCTGGCCGTCTTCGCCCTCGTCTACGGCGCGCTGGTCCTGGGGACGGCGGTCTGCAGCGGCCTGGTCGGTGACTCGCTGACCGTGCTGGACCGCGCCGACCGGGGCACCCGCGCCGGCCTGCACGTGTGGACGGCGCTGGTGTCGACCGGCGTGGGCCTGGCCGGCGCGGCCGCCGCGCTGGTCAGCGGGCTGGTGCCGGTGTGGGCCGGGTTGCTGCTGGGCCCGGCCTGCGCCGCGTTCGTCGTCGAGGACACGCTGCGCCGCCTGCTCATGGCCACCGGCCGGTACCGCGCGCTGCCGGCGGTCGACCTCACCAGCCTCGCCGGGGCGCTCGCGGCGCTGGGCGTCGCGGGGCTGACCGGCGGGGTCACCCTCGCCGCCTTCGTGGTGGCGCTGCTGGTGGGCCAGGCGTCGGCCGCGGCTGTGGCGTGGGCGCGGGTGCCGGCGGAGGAGCGGCCGCGCGGCCCGTGGCGCCGTCCCGACCTGCGGGGCGTGGCGTCCTTCGGCGTCTGGCGGGCCGCCGCCCAGACCGTCCGGCCCGGCTCCCTGACCCTGCTGCGGGTGATCGTCGTCGCGGCGGCCGGGACCGCCGCGTACGGGCCCCTGGAGGCCGCGCGGGTCTACACCGCCCCGACCCTGACCCTGCTCGCCGGCATCGGCTCGTTCCTGCTGCCGCACTTCGTCGGCCTGCGTGCCCGGCCGATGTCCGAGAGCCTGCGCGTGGCCGACCGCGCCGCGGCGGGCCTGGCCGCGGGCGTCGGTGCGGTCGGCGTGGCCGGGCTGCTCGTGCTGCCGTGGCTGGGCCCCGCGCTCACCGGCGGGGACTACGCGGTGCCCGCGGCCGCCGTCGCGGGCTGGTCGGCCTACGCCGTCGCCGGCGCCGTGCTGCTGCCGTACTCCTCGCTGGCCTCGGTGCACGGCGGCCAGCGCCGGGTGCTGGCGCTGCGCGCGCTCGAGTTCGGCGCGCTGGGCGCGGTCGCCGTCCTGGTCGTCCTGGCGCCCGCGGGGGTGGCCTGGACGCCGCTGGCCCTGGCGCTCGGCCCGGTGCTGGCCGCGCTCGCCGTGCGGCAGTGGGTCGTCGTGCCGATGACGCGCACGAGGACGCCCGTGCCGGTCGCCGTCGCCGCCTGAGCCCGTTGCGGCGCGCGGCGTCGCACGGCACGGTCGGCGGCCATGAGCACCCCGCCCGCCGCCCCGACCGTCGCCGTCCGCGGTGAGTGGACGGCGGAGGTGCCGCCCGAGCTGGCGCGGGTCCGGGTGGCCGTGGGCGCCCGCTCCGCCGACCGGGCCACCGCGCTGCGCGACCTGGCCCGCCGGGTCGAGGAGGTGCGGGCCGCGCTGGGCGCGTGCGGCGCGGCCGTCGAGTCGGTCACGGCGTCGCCGCTGCGCGTGCGGCCGCAGTTCCGCGAGGGCCGGCCGAGGGAGCGGGTGACCGGCTACGTCGCCGGTCAGCACCTCACCGCGGTGGTCGTCGACCCGGAGGCGCTCGGCGACCTGCTGGTGCGGCTGGCCGACCGGGACATGGTCGAGCTGACCGGCCCGGAGTGGGCGCTGCGGCCCGACAGCGAGGTGCACCGGCGGGCGCGCGCGGAGGCCGTCCGCGACGCGCGCCGGCGCGCCGAGGAGTACGCCGCGGCGGCCGGGTCCCGGCTGACCGGCCTGGTGGAGATCGCCGACACCGGCCTGTCCGGCGGCCCCGTCGCCGTCGCGCCCGCCGCGTTCCTGAGCGGGGCCCGACAGGAGGCGGTCGCCTTCGACGTCGAGCCGGTGCCGCAGACCGTGCACGCCGCGGTGGAGGCCCGGTTCACGCTGACCCAGCCCGACTTCGACTGAGGTCCCGCCGCCGCACGGCGCTCCTCAGGCGGGTCGGCGGGCTCGGGCGTCGTCCGGAGGTGCGGGCTCGTCCGGTACGCGCACCGACGGGACCGCCCCGTGCAGTCCCCCCGTGGGATCTCCACCCCTGCTCACAGGTGGAAGCAGGGGTGGAGATGCCACGGGGGGCGGGCGGCAGCGTGTCCCGGGACGCCGCCGGGCCGGCTCCGCGCCGGTCACCCCGAGGCGTCGACCGGTGCGGACACCGCTGTCAGCCGGGCAGCGCCTCGGCCTCGGCGGCCAGCCGGTCGGCCGACCCGCGCTCGGCCAGCGCGGAGACCGCGGCGAGCAGCAGGTAGGCGGGGGTGGCGTCGAACATGCCGCTCTCCACGGTGCTGCGCCCGACCAGGAAGACCAGCAGGCCCAGGAAGAGCACCCGCACCGGGCGCGGGGCCCGTGCGGCGCCGCGCAGCGTCCAGAGCACCCAGCCGAGGGCGACCGCGAGGCCGAGGACGCCGGCCTGCACGAGCAGCGAGACCCAGCTGCTGTCCAGCGGCTGCTCGTCCCACCACTGGCCCTTGATCGGGATGACCTTGAGCGCCATGCCACCGCCGAAGAACTCCTGCCACGCCGTCTGCGGCAGCTCCACCGCGGCCCGCCAGGCGATGAAGCGGGACTCCAGCGTGCTCGCGCCGTCCCCGTTGCGTTCGGCGAAGGCGGTCACGGCGCCGGTGGCGACCGCGCCGACCACCAGCAGCGCGCCGAGCACCAGGCCGCCGACGACGAGCCCGACCGGCGGGCGGCGCAGGTGCACGGCCATCACCGCGACCCCGACCAGCACCATGAGCAGGCCGGTGCGCGACTCGGTGGCCCAGATGACGCCGAGGAAGGCCGCGCCCGTGACGGCGTCGGCCCAGCCGGCCCGACCGAGCACGGTCCGCCAGGCCAGGACGAGCACGACGACCCCGGCCAGCAGCGACAGCTCGTTGGGGCTCAGCGCCGGCACGCCGCCGGCCAGCCGGCCCTCGGCGAGGGTGGGCAGCCCGGTGACCGCGGCGACGGCGGCCACCGCGCCGCAGGCCACCGTCAGGCTGGTGAGGACCTGCAGGCCCGGTGCGGCCCGCAGCAGCAGGTGCACGGTGGCGCCCAGCACGGCCACGCGGACGGCGACCGTGCCGCCGGCGACGAGGTCGCCGCTGGTCAGCGCGCCGAACACCGAGCAGCCGAGGACGACGCCGAGCCACCACAGCCAGGCCGTGCCGACCCGCCGCCGCGGACCGGACGACGCCAGGAGGAAGGCCCCGACCAGCGCCAGCGCGCTCAGCCCGGCCTTGGCGAGGACGACCGGGTCCAGCGAGCCGGTGAAGTACTCGCCGCGCCGCCAGCCGACCGTCACGACGACGAGCAGCAGCGCGACCGCCAGCACGCCCGGACGGCGCGCGTCGGCCGGCGGGGCCGGGGCGGGGCCGGGCGCGATGGGGGCGAGGGCGGTCACGGGCTCAGCGCGGCGTGGGCACCGGGGCGGCCGGACGAACCGGCGTCGCCTCGGGGCGGACGACCTGCGGCGGGGTGGCCCCGCCGGAGCGGATGCGGGTGAGGACCAGCGCGAGCGGCCGGATGCCGGCGCCGGTCAGGATCGTGCCGAGCTCGGCCAGGTCGACCCGCTGGGCCTTCCCGCGGCCGACGGCGACGACCACGTCGGTGGCGGGGGCCAGCCGGCGCCAGTCGTGCAGCGGGGAGACCACCGACAGCCGCACCCGGGCCGCCGCGTCGCCGGTGTCGTTCCCGGCCGGGTCCACGACCGCGGTCGGGTGGCCGGTGGTGCGCAGCCGCGCGCCCAGCTCCTCGGCCAGCGACCACGGCACCAGGTCGGGGGAGGGGGAGACGAGGGCGACCGCCACCGGCCGGTCGTCGGCCAGCGCCCCCAGCCGCCGCGCCAGGACGGCCACCGGGTCGCCGGCCAGCGCGCTGCGCCGGGCGCGGCCGGACGGGCGGGCCACCACCGGGACGTCGTCCGCCCCGGTCCACGCCGCGCGGACGTCCTCGGCGGAGTGCAGCCGGCTGTCCGACCGGGCGCGGACGACCGCGGCCGCCGCGCCGAGCGCCAGCCCGACGACCAGCCCGAGCCCGAGCAGCAGACCGGTCTGCGGCGAGGCCGGGGACGTCGGCACGGTGGCGGGGTTGGTCACGGTGAGGTCGACCGGCGAGTCGGCGCCGGCGGGCCGCACGAGCCGCTCGACGACGGTGCCGAACTCCTGGGCGACGGCGTCGGCCACGCGGGCGGCCTCGGCGGCGTCCCGACCCGTGACGGCGATGTCGATCTGCGAGGTGTCCAGCGGGTTGGTCGCCTCGACGCGCTCCCGCAGGTCGGCGAAGGACTCGTCCAGGCCGAGGCGCCGGATCACCGGGTCCAGGACGGCGCGGCTGCGGGCCACGTCGGGGTAGCTGGTGACGCGCTGGTTGACGAACTGCGAGCCGCTGGTGCCCTCGCCGGTGCTGGCGACGAACACCTGCGCGGTGGCCCGGTAGGTGACCGGTGTGGCCAGCACGACGACGACCGCGGCGAGCAGGCAGGCCAGTGCCACACCCACGCCGGCCATCCAGTGACGGCGCAGCGCCACCCCGTAGTCCCGCAGTTCCATGCCCTCTGTCCCCCGCCGTTCGTCCGGATGTCCGCAGCGCACGGTAGGTCCGCGGAGGCCGCCGGACCCGGGTGCGGCGGGCCCGCTCACCCCAACGGGGTGCGGCCGACGGCGGCGGCGGGGCGCTCGCGGCGGGACTAACCTGGAGGACCGGCCCCCCGCGCACCCGGCGCGTCGTGCGTGGCCCCCCGACCTCAGGAGACCCCTTCGTGACCCTCCGCGGCGTGCTCGACGTCGTCCTCACCGACCCCGGGGTGGCCCGTGTCGTGGCCGCCGCCGGGAACGCGGAGCTGGCGGTCACCGCGCCGCCGTCCGTGCAACCGCTGGTGGCCGCGGCGCTCGCCCGCGGCGGGCGCGGCGCGGGACGCAGCGGCGGTGCCGGCGTGCCCGTCCTCGTGGTCACGGCGGGGGAGCGGGACGCCGACGCGGTCGCCGACCAGCTGCGCTGCTTCCTGCCCGACCGGCGCACCGAGGTCTTCCCGGCCTGGGAGACGCTGCCGCACGAGCGGCTCTCCCCGCGCGCGGACACCGTCGGCCGCCGGCTCGCGGTGCTGCGCGACCTGACCCACCCCGGCGCCAACGGGCCGGTCGACGTCCTGGTCGCGCCCGTGCGCAGCGTGCTGCAGCCGCTGGCCCCCGGGCTGGGCGACCTGGTGCCGGTCGAGCTCAAGCCGGGGGACACCGCCGAGCTGGACGACGTCGCGCGTGCCCTGGCCGACGCCGCCTACACCCGCGTGGAGCTGGTCGAGAAGCGCGGCGAGTTCGCCGTCCGCGGCGGCCTGCTCGACGTCTTCCCGCCCACCGAGCCGCACCCGGTCCGGGTGGAGTTCTGGGGCGACGAGGTCGACGAGCTGCGCTACTTCTCCGCCGCCGACCAGCGCTCGCTGGACGAGCGCCCGGAGCGGCTGTGGGCCCCGCCGTGCCGCGAGCTGCTGCTCACCGATGAGGTCCGGGCCCGCGCGGCCGAGCTGGCCGCGGAGCACCCGGGCCTGCTCGACATCCTCGGCAAGCTCGCCGAGGGCATCGCCGTCGAGGGCATGGAGTCGCTGACCCCGGCCCTCATCGAGGGGGAGCTGCGGCTCCTCACCGACCTGGTGCCGTCCGGCACCCACGTGCTGGTCTGCGACCCCGAGCGGGTGCGCAGCCGCGCCGCGGACCTGGTGCGCACCGCCGAGGAGTTCCTCGCCGCCTCGTGGGCGACCGCCGCCGAGGCCGGGGAAGCCCCGCTGGACCTGGGCGCCTCGTCGTTCCGCACGCTGGAGGACGTCGAGGCCGCCGCGCGCGGCCGGGGCCTGCCGTGGTGGAGCACCGGGGCCTTCACACTGCAGACCGAGGACAACGACACCCACGTCACCCTCGACGCCACTCCGGTCGAGCGCTTCGCCGGCGACGTCCCCAGGGCGGTCGAGCAGCTGCGGGCCTGGTCCCGCGACGGCTGGCGGGTGGTGGTGACCTTCGCCGGTCCCGGCCCCGCGCAGCGCGCCACCGACCAGTTCACCGAGGCCGACCTCGGCGCCCGGCTGGTGCCCGACGTCGCCACCGCGCCCGAGCCGCGGCTGACCCACGTCACCCAGGGCAACCTGGAAGCGGGCTTCGCCTTCCCCGGCGTCGGCCTGGCGCTGCTCACCGAGCACGACCTCACCGGCTCGCGCGGGACGACGATGCGCGACGCGGTGAAGATGCCCGCGCGCCGGCGCAACGCCGTCGACCTGGTCCAGCTGCAGCCCGGCGACCTCGTCGTCCACGAGCACCACGGCATCGGCCGGTACATCGAGATGGTCAGCCGCACCGTCAACGGCGGGCAGCGCGACTACCTCATCGTCGAGTACGCGCCGTCCAAGCGGAACCAGCCGCCGGACCGGCTGTTCGTGCCCACCGACGCCCTCGACCAGCTCACCCGCTACGTCGGCGGCGAGGCCCCGGCGCTGTCCAAGCTCGGCGGGGCCGACTGGCAGAAGACCAAGGGCCAGGCGCGCAAGGCGGTCAAGCAGATCGCCGCCGAGCTGATCCGGCTGTACTCGGCGCGCATGGCGACCAAGGGCCACGCGTTCGGCCCGGACACCGTCTGGCAGCGCGAGCTCGAGGACGCCTTCCC
>DASQXT010000329.1:0-10938 GCA_035639575.1 Geodermatophilus sp. | reverse complement strand
CCGCGCGGGGATCGGCCTGCCCATGGTCGAGGCGCGCACCGACGGCTTCACACCCTGCGCCACCTGCCGTCCGGTGCGGCACCTGGCCGACACCGAGCGCTCCCGCCGGCAGTAGGAGGACCCCCTTCCGGGTCCCGCCCCGAGGTCGCGAGGGGGTCCTCCTGACGTCCGCTCAGGCGCCTGCGCGGGCGATCCAGAACCGCGAACCGGCCGGGCCCTCGATGCCCTCGCCGTCCCCGGCGCTGCCGGCGTGCACGCGGACGGCGAGCACCTCGTCGGCCACCTGCTCGCCGTGCTCGGTGAGCGCCTGCGCGAGGGCGCCGTCAGCGGTCCACCACAGCTCGATCCGGTCGCTGACGGCCAGGCCGCCGTTCTTGCGGGCCTCCTGCACCAGCCGCACGGCCTCGCGGACCAGACCGGCCCGCTCCAGCTCCGGCGTCAGCTCCAGGTCCAGCGCGACGGTCAGCCCGCCGCCGCTGGCCACGGTCCAGCCCTCGCGCGGGGTCTCGGTGACCACCAGGTCGCGGTCCTGCAACGGCACGGCCGCCCCGTCGACCTCGACCGACGCCGTCCCGGCGCGGTAGGCGGCCACCAGGGCCGGCGCGTCGGCGGCGGCCACCGCCTTCGCCACGGCCTGCACCTGCTTGCCCAGCCGGCGGCCGACCGCGCGGAAGTCGACCTTGACGCTCACGTCGACCAGGTCGCCGCCAACGGCGGAGAGGTCCATCAGCTCGGTCACGTTGAGCTCGTCGGCCACCTCGGCCACCAGGTCCCGCGGCAGCTCCGCCCAGCCCGGTGCCGCGACGACGGCGCGGGCCAGCGGCTGGCGGGTGCGCACCCTGGCCGAGGTGCGCGCCGAGCGGCCCAGCTCGACCAGCCGGCGCACCAGCGCGACCTGCTCGACGAGCGCGGCGTCCCGGTCGTCCTCGTCCACCTGCGGCCAGGAGGCCAGGTGCACGCTGTCGACCGCGTCCGTCAGCCCCGGGGCCACCGCCCGGGACCACACCTCCTCGGTGACGAACGGCGTGAACGGCGCCATCAGCCGGGTCAGCACGTCGAGCACCTCGTGCAGCGTGGCCAGCGCCGCGGGGTCGCCGTCCCAGAACCGCCGCCGCGAGCGGCGCACGTACCAGTTGGACAGGTCGTCGACGAACTGCGCGAGCAGCCGACCGGCGCCCTGCGTGTCGAAGTCCTCGAGCGCGGCGGTGACGCCCTCGGTCACCTGCGCCAGGGTGGCCAGCGCCCAGCGGTCCAGCAGCGGCCGCTCGGCCCGCGCCGGGGCTGGGCTCGCAGCCGGGTCCCAGCCGTTGGTCTCCGCGTACAGGGTGAAGAAGCTGGCGGTGTTCCAGTAGGTGAGCAGCACCTTGCGGACCACCTCGGACAGCGTCTCGTGCCCGACCCGGCGGGCCGACCACGGCGAGCCGCCGGCCAGCATGAACCAGCGGACGGCGTCGGCGCCGTGCCGGTCCATCAGCGGGATGGGCTCGAGGATGTTGCCCAGGTGCTTGCTCATCTTCCGGCCGTCCTCGGCCAGGATGTGGCCCAGGCACAGCACGTTCTCGTACGAGTTCTCCTCGAACACCAGCGTGCCGACGGCCATCAGCGAGTAGAACCAGCCGCGGGTCTGGTCGATCGCCTCGCAGATGAACTGCGCCGGGTAGGCGGCCTCGAACTCGGCCTGGTTGCGGTACGGCGCGCCCCACTGGGCGAAGGGCATCGAGCCGGAGTCGTACCAGGCGTCGATGACCTGCGGCACCCGCCGGTAGGTGCCCTCCTCGCCGGGCAGCGTGAAGGTCACCTCGTCGATGAACGGCCGGTGCGGGTCGAGGCCGGACAGGTCGCGGCCGGTCAGCTCGGAGAGCTCGGCCAGCGACCCGACGACGACCATCCGGCCCGGGTCGGCGTCGTTGCGCCAGACGGGCAGCGGCGTTCCCCAGTACCGGTCGCGCGACAGCGCCCAGTCGACGTTGTTGCGCAGCCAGTCGCCGTAGCGGCCCCACTGGATGTGCTCGGGGTGCCAGTGCGTCTTCTCGTTCTCGGCGAGCAGCTGGTCCTTGACCGCGCTGGTGCGGATGTACCAGGACGGCTGCGCGTAGTACATGAGCGGTGTGTGGCAGCGCCAGCAGTGCGGATAGGTGTGCTCGTAGCGCTGCTCGCGCCAGAGCACGCCGCGGGCCTGCAGGTCCTCGACCAGCGCGGGGTCGGCGGCCTTGAAGAAGTGCCCGCCCACCAGGGGGACGTCGGCCAGGAAGTGCCCGGTCGCGTCGATCGGGTTGACCACCGGCAGGCCGTAGGACCGGCAGACGGCGAGGTCGTCGGCGCCGAACGCGGGGGACTGGTGCACCAGCCCGGTGCCGTCGTCGGTGGTCACGTAGTCGGCCAGGACGACGAAGTGCGCGTCGACCGGGCGGCCGTCGGGGCCCTCGGGGAAGTCGACCAGGTCGAACGGACGGCGGTAGTGCGTGTGCTCCCAGTCGCGGCCGGTCGTGCGGGCCAGCACCTCGACGTCGTCGAGGTCGCCGAAGACGGCGCCCAGCAGCGACTCGGCGACCACCAGGGTGTCCTCCCCGCGGCGGGCCACCACGTAGGTGACGTCGGGGTTGACCGCCACCGCGGTGTTGCTCGGCAGCGTCCACGGCGTCGTCGTCCAGACCAGCAGGTCGGCCCGGTCGGCCCACTCGCCGTCGGTGACCGGCAGTCGCACGTACACCGAGGGGTCGGTGATCGTCTCGTAGCCCTGGGCCACCTCGTGGTCGGACAGACCGGTGCCGCAACGCGGGCAGTAGGGCGCCACGCGGTGGTCCTCGACGAGCAGCCCCTTGCCGTGCACCTGCTTGAGCGACCACCAGACGCTCTCGATGTAGGTCGGGTCCATCGTCCAGTAGGCGGTGGACATGTCGACCCAGTAGCCCATCCGGCGGGTCAGGTCGCTGAAGGCGTCGACGTGCCGCATGACCGACTCGCGGCAGCGGGCGTTGAACTCGGCGATGCCGTAGCGCTCGATGTCGGGCTTGCCGGCGAAGCCGAGCTCCTGCTCGACCGCGATCTCGACCGGCAGGCCGTGGCAGTCCCAGCCGGCGCGGCGGGGCACGTGCCAGCCCTGCATGGTCTTGAAGCGGGGGAAGACGTCCTTGAACGCGCGCGCCTCGATGTGGTGCGTGCCCGGGCGGCCGTTGGCGGTCGGCGGCCCCTCGTAGAAGTTCCACTGCGGCCGGTCGGCGGAGGCTTCCAGCGTGCGGGCGAAGACCTTGTCGGCCTCCCAGCGACCCAGGATCTCCTGCTCCAGGGCGGGCAGGTCGACCTGAGGGGGCAGCGCGCGGAAGGGGCCGGGTGAGCTCACGCCGCGATTCTCCCACCCCGCGCGACCCGGTTCCCGCGGCCGCCGTCGGGGCCGCCGGGTCGCGGGGCGGCGCCGGCCTCGGCGTACGGGAGACTGCGGAGGTGGACAGGGGCACGCGGTGAACTCGACGGTCACCGTCGCGCTCGCCGCGGGCGCGGTCGTCGTCCTCGTGGCGGCCGTCGCGCTCCGCCTGGCGGATCGGCTGGGGCTGCCCAGCCTGCTGCTCTACCTGGCCCTCGGAGTGGCCCTCGGGGAGAGCGGCCTCGGCGTCCAGTTCGAGGACTACCGCCTCACGCACACGCTGGCGTACGCCGCCCTCGTCGTCATCCTGGCGGAGGGCGGCCTGACGACGCGGTGGGGCGACGTCCGCCGGGCGATCGGACCGGGGGTCGCGCTGTCCACGGTCGGGGTGGCGGTCAGCGTGGTGGTGACCGCGGCCGTCAGCGTCTGGGTCCTCGGCTACGCCTGGGGCCTGGCTCTCCTGCTGGCCGCGGTCATCAGCTCCACCGACGCCGCCGCCGTCTTCGCGACCCTCCGGCGGCTGCCCCTCCCGCGGCGGCTGGCCGCCTCGCTGGAGGCCGAGAGCGGCCTCAACGACGCTCCGGTCATCCTGCTCGTGACCGTGCTGGCCGGGTCGCTCACCGGAGCGGTGACGCTGCCGTGGTGGCTGGTCGGTCTGGAGGTGGTCGCCGAGCTCGCCGGAGGTGCGGTCATCGGGGTCGGGATCGGCTTCGGGGGTGCCGCGCTGCTGCGCCGGGTGGCGCTCCCCGTGGCCGGCTTCTACCCCCTCGCGACGCTGGCGCTCTGCGTGCTGGCGTTCTCGTCGGCGTCGCTGGCGCACACGTCCGGCTTCGTCGCGGTCTACCTCTGCGGACTGGTGCTGGGCAACGCCGCGCTGCCGCACCGGGCGGCGAGCATCGGGTTCGCCGAGGGCATGGCCTCGCTGGCGCAGATCGGCCTGTTCGTCCTGCTGGGTCTCCTCGTGTCGCCGGGCCGGCTGTCCGACGGCGTGGGGCCGGCGCTCGTGGTGGGTGGCGCGCTGCTGCTGCTGGCCCGGCCGCTGTCGGTGGTGGCCAGCCTGGCGTGGTTCCGCTTCCCGTGGGCGCAGCAGGTGTTCATCTCCTGGGCCGGCCTGCGCGGGGCGGTGCCGATCGTCGCGGCCATCATCCCGCTGACCATGCAGGTCCCCGGGGGGCGGACCGTCTTCGACACGGTCTTCGTGCTGGTCGTCGTCTTCACGGTCGTCCAGGGGTGGTCGCTGCCGTGGCTCGCGCGGCGCCTGCGGATCGCCACCCCGGTCACGCCCCGAGACGTGCAGGTCGAGGCAGCGCCGCTGGAGGAGCTGGACGCGGAGCTGATGCAGCTGACCGTGCCGGAGGGCTCGCGGCTCCACGGCGTCTACCTGCCGGAGCTGCGACTACCTGAGGACGCGGCGGTGGTGCTCATCGTGCGCGACGGCCGGTCGTTCGTGCCCGGCCCGACGACCCGGCTGATGCGCGGCGACCAGGCGCTGCTGGTATCGACGCGGAGGTCGCGGGCGGAGGCCGAGCGGCGGCTGCGCGCGGTCAGCCGGGCCGGCCGGCTGGCCACCTGGCGCGGCGAGAGCGGCGCCGCCTCCGAGATGGACTGAGTCACTGCGGTCCTCCGGACCGCACCGCGGCCAGCCCCAAGCCGGGACACGGGCAGCGGCTCAACGGCGGCCGGGGACGGCACCTGGCCGGGGTGGACCGGGCGCGGGGCCCGGAGGGTCCCCGGCCGGGACACGAGGAGGGGCTCAACGACGGCCGGGGACGGCACCTGGCCGCGGTGTCGGCCGGTAGGCCGACCGATCACTCAGCCGTTGAGCTCCAGGGTCTGCATCGTGTCGGCGCGCACCTCGGCCAGCAGGGCCGGGTCCTCGTTGAGCCGGTGGCCGTAGGAGGGGATGGCCTCCTGCAGCTTCGGACGCCAGGCGGCGATCCGGTCGGGGAAGCAGCGCTCCAGCACGGTGAGCATCGCCGAGACGGCGGTCGAGGCACCGGGGGAGGCGCCGAGCAGACCGGCGATCGTCCCCTCGCCGCCGACGACGAGCTCGGTGCCGAACTGCAGCACGCCGCGGCCGGTCGCCGGGTCGCGCTTGATGACCTGCACCCGCTGGCCGGCGGTGATCATCTCCCAGTCGTCCTGCTGGGCCAGCGGCACGAACGCGGTGAGCGTCTGGTGCCGGGCGCTGCGGGTCTGGAGCAGCTCGCCGATCAGGTAGCGGGTCAGCGCCATCTCGGTGCGGGCGACGCCCAGCATCGAGCTCAGGTTGTTCGGCTTGACGCTCAGCGGCAGGTCGAACACCGAACCGGCCTTGAGGAACTTCGGGGAGAAGCCGGCGTAGGGCCCGAACAGCAGCGAGTGGTCGCCGTCGATCAGGCGCAGGTCCAGGTGCGGCACCGACATGGGCGGGGCGCCGACGGCGGCCTGGCCGTAGGCCTTCGCCTGGTGCGCCGCGACCAGCTCGGGGGAGCGGGTGCGCAGGAACATGCCGCTGACCGGGAACCCGCCGAAGCCGCGGATCTCGGGGATGGCCGCCTTCTGCAGCAGCGGCAGCGCGCCACCGCCGGCCCCGACGAACAGGAACCGGGTGCGGACGGTGCGCTCCTCGCCGCTGACGGTGTCGCGCACGGTCACGGTCCAGCGGCCGTCGTCCCGCCGCTCGACGTCGGTGACCCGCTGGTCGACGTGCACGTGCACGCCGCGCTCCTCGGCGGCGTCGAACAGCAGCCGGGTCAGCGACCCGAAGTCGACGTCGGTGCCCGCGGCCGAGCGGGTGGCGGCGACCACCTGGTCGGCGGGGCGCCCGGCCATCATCAGCGGCAGCCACTCGGCCATGACGCCGGGGTCGTCGGTGTACTCGAGGCCCTCGAAGACCGGCTGGGCGGACATCGCCCCGTGGCGCGTGCGCATGTAGGCGCGGCCGGCCTCGCCGGTCACGAAGCTGACGTGCGGGACGGGGGTGATGAACTCCTTGGGCGAGCCGGTCAGCCCCGAGCGGACCAGGTGCGACCAGAACTGCCGCGAGACGTGGAACTGCTCGTTGATCGTGACGGCCTTGGTGACGTCGACCGTGCCGCCCTCGCCGGCCGGCGTGTAGTTGAGCTCGCACAGCGCCGCGTGCCCGGTGCCCGCGTTGTTCCAGGGGCCGGAGCTCTCGCCGGCGACCGCCGGTCCGGACTCGAAGACGGTGACGCTCCAGTCCGGCGCGACGATGCCGAGCAGCGACGCGAGGGTCGCGCTCATGACGCCGCCGCCCACGAGCACTACGTCGGGGTCGGTGGCCGGAGCGAGATCGGTGGACACGGGGGCCTTCCCTGCTCGGGGAGAAACTGGTGCTCTCCCAACATCGGCCAGCTCGCTCCCCAACGTGTCACCCTGCGTGGTGAGATGCGTCGCACACGGTCATGAGATGGATCACACCGCTCCCGAGTTGCGGCCCGGCGCGGTGCGCGGCAGGACGGCGCGAACCCCGCGACTATGGTCGGTCGGGGACGGCGCCCACCGGCCGCGCCGGCCCCGCAAGGCCATCGATCGAGGAGCCCTCCTGTCCGATCCGAGCGACCCCCGGGACGGCGCCGTCGCGGCGACCGGCACCCCCGGACGGCGTCCCCGCACCCGGCTGCTGCTCCTGCTGGCGCTGGCGGTGCTGGCCCTCGACCTGGTCACCAAGCTGCTCGTCGTCGCCACGATCGACCGCGGGGCCGACATCCGGCTGCTCGGCGGGGCGCTGTACCTGACGCACACCCGGAACACCGGTGCCGCGTTCTCCTTCGCCGAGGGCTTCACCGTCGTCTTCACGCTCATCGCGGTCGCCGTCGCGGTGGTGATCGTGCGCACGGCGCGCCGGCTGTTCTCCACCGGCTGGGCGGTCGCGCTCGGCCTGGTGCTGGGCGGGGCGGTCGGCAACCTCGTCGACCGCGTCTTCCGCGAGCCGGGCTTCCTGCGCGGCGGGGTCGTCGACTTCATCTCGGTGTTCGCGCCCGACGGCGCGGTCTACCCGGTGTTCAACGTCGCCGACTCCGCGATCGTCTGCGGGGGTGTGCTGGGGGTGGTCCTGGCGCTGCGCGGCATCGAGTTCGACGGCACCCGCGGCGGCGGGGGCGCCGGCGACGACGCCGCGGCGCGCGACTGAGAAGGGACCACCCTTCTCCCCACGCCTCGCAGGCTCAGGCGGAGGGCCCCTGGAGGGTGGCCGTTCCTGCACCTCACCGAGCCCGGGACGGGCCCCTGACGCGGGGCCGTTCCAGCACCTCACCACGCCCGGGCGGTGCTGCGTCGGCCTCCCTGCTGCGACGGTCAGAATGGACCCCGTGACGAACCCCGCGGGCCAGCACCGAGCGCTCCCGGTGCCCGACGGGCTCGAGGGCCAGCGCGTCGACCAGGCGCTGTCCCGGCTGTTCGGCCTCTCCCGCGGCGCGGCCGCCGACCTCGCCGACGCGGGCGCGGTCGTCCTCGACGGACGGGTCCGCGACAAGGGCGACCGGGTCAGCGGCGGCAGCTGGCTGGAGGTCGAGCTGCCCCCGCCGCCGGGCGAGCCGGCCCCGCCGGAGCCGGTCGCCGGGCTGACCGTCGTCCACGACGACGACGACATCGTGGTGGTCGACAAGCCCGTCGGCGTCGCCGCGCACCCCAGCCCCGGCTGGGAGGGGCCCACCGTCGTCGGCGGGCTGGCCGCCGCCGGGTACCGCATCGCCACCTCGGGTGCCGCTGAGCGGCAGGGCGTCGTCCACCGGCTCGACGCCGGGACGACGGGGCTGATGGTCGTGGCCAAGAGCGAGCGGGCCTACACCGCGCTCAAGGCGGCGTTCAAGCAGCGCACCGTCGAGAAGGGCTACGCCGCCCTCGTCCAGGGTCACCCGGACCCCTCGCGCGGCACCATCGACGCCCCGATCGACCGGCACCCCAGGCACGACTGGAAGTTCGCCGTCGTCCAGGGCGGGCGCCCGTCGGTGACCCACTACGAGGTGGTCGAGGCCTTCCCGGCCGCCAGCCTGGTCGACATCCGGCTGGAGACCGGCCGCACCCACCAGATCCGGGTGCACTTCTCCGCGTTGCGCCACCCCTGCGTCGGCGACGCCATGTACGGGGCCGACCCGACGCTGGCCGCCCGGCTGGGCGTCTCCCGGCAGTGGCTGCACGCCGCCCGGCTGGGCATCCCGCACCCGGCCGACGGCTCCTTCGTGGAGTTCACCAGCCCCTTCCCGCCCGACCTGGCCGGCGCGCTCGACATCCTGCGCGCCGAGTCCTGACGCCGGTGCGAGCGGGCCTGCGAGCTCGACCGTGACCACGGTCGAGCTGGCCGACTGGGGCCCGGCCGCGCTGTCCGCGGTCGTCGTCGCCGGCTACCTGGTGGTCGGCGAGCCGGTCGTCGGCCACGTGCTGCACCGCCGCTTCGAGGGCCGGCTGCGCACCGAGGACGGCGCCCGGCGGGGCTTCTACGGCCGGCTGCTGGTCCTCGAGTGGGGGCTGGCGGTGCTCGCCCTCGTCGTGTGGCTGTCCGCGCCCGGGGTGGACGCCGCGGCCGTGGGCCTGCGCTGGCCGCGGTCGTGGCCGGGCCCCGTCGCCCTGACCGCCACCGTGCTGGTCCTCGGCTTCGTCGTCGTCACCACGAGGGCGCTGCGCTCCGGCGGGCTGGCGCGGTCGGCGGCGGAGCTGCGCCGGCCGGGGGAGGGGCGGCACGCCGAGCCGGCCGTCCACGCCACCCTGGCGCTGCTGCCCCGGACGACGGCGGAGCGGCGGCTGTTCACGCTGGTCGGGGTCACCGCCGGCGTCTGCGAGGAGTGGCTCTACCGCGGGTTCCTGCTCGCCGTGGTGGCCGCGGTCGGCGGCGACCTGCCGACGCCGGCGCTGGTCGCGATCGCCGCGCTGGCGTTCGGGCTGGCGCACGCCTACCAGGGGGTGGCGGGCATCGTGACCACCGGCGTCCTGGGCGGGGTCATGGCCGGCCTCTACCTGGGCACCGGGTCGCTGCTGCTGCCCGTCGTCCTGCACGCGCTGATCGACCTGCGCTTCCTGCTGGTGCCCACGTCCGCGCTGCCCGACGTCGCCCGGCGGCCGGCATGAGCCCGCCGGTGAGCGCCCGGCGGGCCACGGCCGCGGACTGGCCGCGGGTGGCCGCCCTGCGCACCCGCGTCTTCGTCGAGGAGCAGGGCGTGCCCGCCGAGATCGAGCAGGACGCGCACGACGCCACCGCGGTGCACGCCCTGGCCGAGGACGACGAGGGGCGCGTGGTGGCCACCGGCCGGCTGCTGGTCCGCGACGGGCGCGCGGTGATCGGCCGGATGGCGGTCGACGCCGCGGCCCGCGGGCACGGGTACGGCGCCGCCGTCCTCGCCGAGCTGCACCGCCGGGCCGTCGCGCTGGGCCTGACGGAGGTGGAGCTGCACGCCCAGCTGCCGGCCCGGGGCTTCTACGAGCGGGCCGGCTACGCCGCCGTCGGGGGCGTGTACGAGGAGGCGGGCATCGCGCACGTCACGATGCGGCGTCGACTGTGACGGAGCCGTCCCGGCCCGCCGCGACACGTCCTGTCAGACCCTCGGCGTAGACAGTCGCCAGTGCGAGGATCGGGGAGCCGGCCCGGGCCTGTGTCGGACGTCCCAGCGACTCGCACCGCACTGCCCGGTCTTCCCCGCCGGTCGCCCGCCGGAGCACCCGACGGCTGGGCCAGCACGACCCGTGAGGAGCGCCGCACCACTGTGAGCAACGACTCGTTCGTGCACCTGCACGTCCACACCGAGTACTCGATGCTCGACGGCGCAGCGAAGCTCCCGGAGGTCACCAAGGCCGCCGCCGAGCAGGGGATGCCCGCGCTGGCGATGACCGACCACGGCAACGTCTTCGGCGCCTACGACTTCTACAAGCAGGCCAAGGCCGCCGGCGTGAAGCCGATCATCGGCATGGAGGGCTACTACACGCCCGGCTCGCGCTTCGACCGCGCGCCGTTCGACTTCGGCGACAACCTCATCGACGAGGACGGCGAGGGCGGCTCCTCGCGCGGCAAGGCCGCCTACACGCACATGACGCTGCTGGCGCGCACCACCGAGGGGATGCACAACCTCTTCCGCATCTCCTCGATGGCCAGCCTCGAGGGGCAGTACCGCAAGCCGCGGTTCGACCGCGACCTGCTGGAGCGCTACGGCACCGGTCTCATCGCCACCACCGGCTGCCCCTCCGGTGAGGTCAACATGTGGCTGCGCGCCGGCAAGCACGACAGGGCCCGGCAGGCCGCCGCCGACTTCCAGGACATCTTCGGCAAGGAGAACTTCTACGCCGAGGTGATGGACCACGGGCTGGCCATCGAGCAGAAGACCCGCCCGGCGCTGCTGGAGATCGCCAAGGAGCTCGGCATCCCGCTGCTGGGCACCAACGACCTGCACTACACCCACCGCGAGGACGCCGAGGCGCACGACGCCCTGCTGTGCATCCAGACCGGGTCGCGGCTCAACGAGACCAACCGCTTCAAGTTCAACGGCGACGGCTACTACCTGAAGTCGGCCGCGGAGATGCGCGCGCTGTTCAGCGAGCTGCCCGAGGCGTGCGACAACACCCTGCTGGTGGCCGAGCAGTGCGAGGTG